>JBBRPX010000037.1:0-20953 GCA_038227505.1 Chitinophagales bacterium | reverse complement strand
GCGTTATGGCTTGCAGGTGGGTAAAGTAGCAGAAGATATTGAGGTATTTTACAACGGCAAAATAAGCAGCCAGATACTTGACGGACAGAAAAGTTTTGATATTCTCTTACGCACCACCGACAGCGCACGGCAGAATTTAGATGCAATAGGCAACACACAAATTTCTTTACCAAATGGCGCATTAATTCCTTTGCAGCAAATTGCTAAAATAGAATTGGAAAATGGTATCAACACAATTTATCATGAAAATACTTTGAGAAGAATTGTGATAAGCTGCAATGTGCAAGGCCGTGATTTAGGAACAACTGTAAAAGAAATGCAGGCAAAAGTAAATGCTGATTTAAAACTACCGCAAGGGTATTTTTTACAATGGGGTGGTCAGTTTGAGAGCCAGCAGTCTGCATCAAAACTTATTGGTATTCTAAGTATTTTTTCTTTCCTCGGCATATTCTTAGTGCTGTTCAGTCACTTTAAATCTTCAAGAATTGTATTTCAAATTATGCTCAATATTCCATTGGCATTAATTGGAAGTGTTATAGCAGTTTTGTTAACAGGTGGTACTTTTTCAATTGCTACTTTGGTTGGCTTCATTACACTCACAGGTATTGCCAGCCGGAACGGTATTATGATGATCAGCCACTACATCCATTTAGTAGAAAAGGAGGGAGAAGTCTTTGGCGATAAAATGATCATCCGTGGTTCATTGGAAAGATTGGTGCCTGTATTAATGACGGCATTGGTGGCTGCACTTGCATTAATACCATTAACGTTGGATGCATCTGCACCGGGTAAAGAAATATTGTATCCGGTAGCAACGGTAATTCTTGGTGGTTTAATAAGTTCTACTTTATTAGATATGATTGTAACGCCTGTAGTGTTTAAACAATTTGGTAAAAAAGCTTTGGATAAATATATTGCTGAAACCAATAAAAAGGAGTTTGAGTAGCTCAATTCTGTCAAGGAAAAAACTTAATGTATTAGAAAACCTATTCTTTCGTTGTTAGATTAATGGGTAGGTTTATTGAATTTGCATATTGAAAAAAGAAATTAAAAGATGGAAAAAAGCACGAATATAGAGCACATCCAAAACATGAGTCACTAAAACTTCTGTTTGATGAAGACAGTACTTTTATAAAAGTCGTTTAAGCAATCATTTTGGATTTTAAAAAGCTATTTCATCATGTTTGAGATAGCTTTTTTAATTTTTGGTAAAGCATTTATTACCTACCTAAACCGTTGTACGAGACTGGCCTATTTGTTGTTTGCATGCTTTGGAGATTTATCACACTGCATAATAAAAGCTTAAAAAATTATAATTAAATGAACACAACTACTACACAACAAAATAGCAGCTTTAACAAAGGAGGATTGCTATTTAACAAAGTACCTGAAGTAACGCTGTTCTTTTGGATCATAAAAGTTTTATGTACTACCGTCGGAGAAACTTTTGCTGATTTTTTAAATGTAAACCTCAATTTTGGTCTGACAATGACTTCAATAGTAATGGGCGTATTGTTAATAATCTCATTATTTTTTCAGTTTAGATCAAAAAAATATGTGCCTGTTATTTATTGGGTGACGGTTGTTTTTATAAGCGTTTTCGGAACACTTGTAACGGATAATCTAACAGATAAAATGGGTGTGCCATTAGAGACTAGTACCATTCTGTTTAGTATTTTATTGCTGCTGACATTTATACTTTGGTATGCAAAGGAAAAAACGCTTTCTATACATTCCATTTATACCAAACGAAGAGAGACTTTTTATTGGCTTACAATTTTGTTTACGTTTGCTTTAGGAACAGCCGCAGGAGATTTAATTGCAGAAGGTTTAGGACTTGGATATTTTGTAACAGGTATTATTGTAGCTGTAGTAATAGTTTGTGTGATTATAGCAAGGCAATTAAAACTAAATTCAGTTCTTTCGTTTTGGATCATTTATATTATGACGAGACCACTGGGAGCATCCATAGGAGATTTACTCTCTCAACCTACTAAATTTGGTGGTTTAGGATTAGGTGCAACTCTTACAAGTGCCATATTTCTCCTGGCAATTTTCGGTATCATTTTATACTTTACTTTTTCTAAACGGGATGTTATCAATAATCCTGAAAGCGAGGCTGATGTTGACGAAGAGGGGAAAGGACTCATCTGGCAATCAGTGATAACTGTTGCGTTGTTTGTCATTGTTGGTGTATCTGCCTATACATGGCGGCACAATACACTTCAAAAAGAAATCACGCAGCCTGCTCTAACTACTACTGCTTCTAAAACAGGTCTTCCAATATCTCCGCTTGGTGATATATCCATATTTACAAAGATTACAGAAGATACCAGAGCCCTTGTGGTTGCAAACAAATTAGCAGATGCTAAAACACGTGTTGCTGATTTAGAATATGAATGGGACAATTCCCAATCACGACTGAAAGCCATGAATGGCGCAAAGTGGACAGAAGTAGATGATGCTATTGATAAAGTATTGAGACAAGTGCGTGCGGTAAATCCAAAACAGGCAGATTGTAAATTATCGCTTGACGACTTATTGAAAGTGCTGCAATAATTTATGCTTCAGATTGTCAGTAGCCAAAAAAGTATTGCCGTAATTTGTGTATACATCGGAGCAAAACGCTACAAATATTATTAATAAAGCTTTTCATTTTCTAATATTTTTGGAAATAAGGAAAACCTCCTTTCATTATTTAAAATATTATTGCTCACGGCTGCTATTTTCGTATTATTTTAGTGACATAATTTCTTGTATTCTTCCATAAGTATTATGCACAATAAAATACGTTACATGAAAAAATTATTATCGATACTGCTTTGTACTATTTTTGCTTTTGGTGCAACAGCACAAAATTTACCCCGTGTAATTATTTTATCTACCGGCGGTACCATTGCTGGGCAACAACCCAATAAAGACAAAGCAGGTTATATATCAGGCAAAATTCCAATTGAAGAATTGCTTAAAAATATTCCTTCCATCACTCAAAAAGTAAATGTTCAGGGAGAGCAGATAGCATCGATAGGAAGTTATGATATGACAATAGATATTTGGCTAAAATTAGTAGGGCGCATCAATGAAATATTTTCGAAGAACGAAGCAGATGGTGTTGTAATAACGCATGGTACGGATACACAGGAGGAGACGGCTTATTTTCTTAACCTTACAGTTAAGTCTGACAAACCGGTGGTTTTAACAGGATCTATGCGCCCGGGAACTGCGATAAGTGCTGATGGGGCTAAAAATTTATATGATGCCGTTATTGTTGCAGGCAATGTTAGCAGCAAAGGAAAAGGCGTAATGCTTTGTTTTAATGAAAGTATTTTTGATGCTAAAAATGTAGTGAAGACAAATACTACCAATGTGAATGCGTTCTCAGCCCCGAATACAGGGGCTATTGGACAGGTTTACGACGGGGCTGTATATTATAATGCACAGGCATTAAATAGTCATGGAAGTTCTTCAACTTTTGACATCAGCAAAATTGAAGCCTTGCCCAACGTAGAAATTGTATATGCTTATGCAGGAGCATCAGCTATTGCAATAAATGCTTTAATTGAAAACAATGTTGCGGGGATAATTATAGCGGGCACGGGGAATGGTAGTTTTGACAAAGCGATAATGGAATCTGTAAAAAAAGCTGTAAAAAAAGGAATTAAGGTTGTAAGGGCATCAAGAGTTGTTGCAGGAAAAGTGACAATATCAGATCTTGGTGCATTTGATGATTCAAAGCTTGGAACAATAGCATCTGATAATCTTAATCCACAAAAAGCAAGGATACTTTTAATGCTTGCATTAACAGTTACAAAGGACAACAAAAAAATTCAAGAAATGTTTTTGAATTATTAATTTGTACGAAATTTTAAGTTACTGTTACATAGTTAATAGGTCGAGTAGATTTGTAAGATTAAAAAGCATGGATGTATAGTGCTCTGAATAAGCCATGTTGATGTCTAAAAAAGCAGGGACCCATTACGAAGAATTTTTAAATAGCATAGTATGAAGAAAATAATTTTATCGGTTTGTGTGTTAGGCTGCATAACTAATTCCAAAGCACAAAACCTTACTGCCAGTGAACAGAAAATAATAGCCTACGTGAACCTGCATATGCCTGCTGTTACTGATTTACTGAGAGAGACAGTTAATATAAACAGTGGCACATTAAACATCGAGGGTGTAAAAAAGGTAGGAAGTATTTATGGTGAAGCGTTAGCAAAGGCAGGTTTAAAAACCGAGTGGATTAACTTGCCTGATAGTCTGCATCGTGCAGGACATTTAGTGGCATATAAAAAAGGAAAAAAGGGTAAGAAATTATTTATAATTGGCCACTTAGATACAGTTTTTGAACCTGATATGCCGAGCAACCCATGGAAGATTTTGAATGATTCTACAGCCACAGGGCAGGGTGCTAATGATATGAAAGGTGGCGATGTGGTTGTAATAGCCGCATTACAAGCTTTGAATAGTTTGGGTTTAATGGATGATGTGAATGTTACTGTATATTTTACCGGCGATGAAGAAAAAGCCGGCACACCTATAAGTGTAAGTCGAAAAGATTTTATAGAACGTGCCCAGCAATGTGATGTGGCTTTGGGTTTTGAAACTGCTGTTGGTCTTAATACGGTAGCAACTGCCCGTCGTGGTGCAAGTAGCTGGCAGTTAAATGTAACAGCAAAAACTGGCCACTCCTCTGGTATATTCAGCAATGGATCAGGTTACGGTGCTATATATGAAGCTGCAAGAATACTTGATGAATTTCGCCTGCAATTAAGTACAGAAAAATATTTAACCTTTAACCCAGGTTTAATTATTGGTGGTTCAGAAATGCATTACGACGTAGAAAGAGCAAAAGGCGATGCCATCGGAAAAACCAATATTATTTCTCCGGCCGTTACCGTAATTGGCGATTTGCGTTTTTTAACAGAGGATCAAAAAGAAAGTGCGAGAGAAAAAATGAAAGCTATTGTAGCCAATAATTTAAACGGCTCTAAGGCAACTATCAGTTTTGCAGATGGTATACCGGGTATGGCACCCACTGATGGTAATAATCGAATTTTGGCCACGATCGATGCAGTTTCCCAAGGGATGGGTATTGGTAAAACTGTGGCTGGTGATCCTGGTTCCAGAGGTGCAGGGGATATTTCTTATGTTGCCAAATATGTAGATTGTATTGATGGTTTGGGTTCATCTGGTAAGGGTGCACATGCGCCTGGCGAAACAATTAATCTAAAGGAATTTCCGTATTTGATACAACGTGCTGCGATATTAATTTATAGGCTAACGCACGAATAAATATTTTGATAAAATAATGGCTAGAAGCTTAAAAAGGGTCTTCGGGCCAAAGGCGATGCATTAAGCGATAAAATATTAATTGGTTGGAATGAACGCCAGTAGGAACTTAGCGACGATAGACGATTACTTATTTTTGTCCTTTAGATAACTAACCTCAACAAACGCTCGGCAATAAAAATAGTGACACCAAAACAACATCTTACTAAATGAAACGAATAATTTTTATAGCAATACTAATAAGTTCAACTGTGAATTTTACATTTGCACAAACAACTAAAAATAAAAAAATGAACAGCGCACTAATAATTGTGGATATACAGAATGACTATTTTGAAAAAGGAACCATGACACTTGTTGGTGCGGATAAAGCAAGCGAAAATGCAAAACTTGTACTTGAACAATTTAGAAAAGATAAACTCCCGATCGTACACATTCAGCATATTGCCGCTCAACCTTCAGCTACTTTTTTTCTTCCAAATACCGAGGGGGTAAAAATACACAACAACGTACAACCATTAGGAGACGAGAAAGTTGTTGTAAAGCATTATCCAAATAGTTTTAGAGAAACTGAATTGTTGAGTTATTTAAAAGCAAATAATATTACTGACTTAACTATTTGTGGAATGATGACACACATGTGCATTGACGCTACTACAAGAGCTGCATATGATTTGGGTTTTAAATGTATTGTTGTTGGAGATGCCTGTGCTACCAAAGACCTAGAATTAAATGGACATACTGTAAAAGCAAAAGATGTTCAAACTGCATTTCTTTCTGCATTAGATGGGACTTATGCCGATGTTAAAACAACGAATGAAATTACAAATGGTAAATAATAATTAGAAATATCAATTTTCTTCAATAGTATTTTTTCTTAATCCCAATACTTTTTAGGTAAACAAATCAAGTCCTAAATTAAACACTGCTCAATGAAAAAAATAATTCTACTTTATGTTATTGTAAGCTTAGTATTTATAAATTTTGCAGCGGCACAAAGCAAATTAAAAGCTATAAAGGCCGGTAGTTTCATTGATGTAGTTAGCGGAACGATGCTGAAGAATCAAATTATTTTGATTCAGAATGACACGATTATTGCTGTCGGTCCATCAATCAAAATCCCGAAAGATGCAGAAATAATTGACCTAAGCAACGCCACTGTTTTACCAGGATTAATTGATTGCCATACTCACATTACCTCTGAACCTGGCAATGATTATTATGCCGATATTTTTCGTAAAGGTCCTGTTGATAATGCAATAATGGCACCGACTTACGCAAAAAGAACTTTGCAGGCAGGCTTTACTACCATTCGTGATGTGGGCGCCGCTGCCTTTGTAGATGTAGCCCTGCGCAATGCCATAAATAATGGAGATGTTGAAGGACCACGTTTACAGGTTGCTACTTTGTTTATTGGCTCTACGGGTAGCCATGGAGATTTTAATGGGTTTTCGCCATACCTAAATTTTAGCATGCCCGAGCATATGAGCGGTGTTGCTGATGGTGTTGAAGGCGTAAGAGAGCAGGTTCGTTACAATATTAAATATGGCGCAGACCTGATAAAATTTGGTGCAAGTGCAGGTGTTTTGAGTGAGGAGGAAAGTGTAGGCGCACCGCAATACAGCCAGGAAGAAATGAATGCGATTGTTGATGAAGCTAAACGATGGGGGCGTAAAACCTGCGCCCATGCGCATGGTACAGAAGCAATAAAAATGGCTATAAAAGCGGGTGTTGCTTCCGTTGAGCATGGTAGTTTGTTGGATGATGAAGCCATTGAATTAATGAAAGAAAAAGGAACCTACTACGATCCTACTATTTTTGTAGGGCATTATGTTATTGCGGAGTTTGCAAAAAAGGGATATCCTGAAAAAATATTAAACAAGGCGAGAATGATTGTACCCGTTGTTGGAAGTAGTTTTACCAAAGCAGTAAAAGCAGGCGTAAAAATAGCTTATGGTACTGATGCTGGTGTTTTTCCCCATGGCTTAAATGCAATGCAGTTTGCATACATGGTTAAATTTGGGCAAACACAAATGCAGGCTATTCAATCTGCAACTGTAAATGCAGCAGATTTGCTTGGCTTAAATAAAAAAGTAGGTTCTATAGAGAAAGGAAAATTTGCAGATATTATTGCTGTCGTTGGAAATCCGCTAGAGAATATTTCACTTTTAGAAAAAGTATCTTTTGTAATGAAAGGTGGGGTCGTTTATAAAAATGAAATAAAAAAATAGATACCTGCATACAATCAGCAAGATGCCACAATTACCCGCCGATATTGGTATTTTAATTAATAAGCTTTACCCCATATGAGAAAATTTATTGGTATTCTAAGTCTAACAGCCCTTATCATATTTAACGCCTGTTCTGTTAAACTAAATTCGATTAAGGAGAAATCACCTGAAGAAATTAAGGCGAGTTATTTAGTTACAAAAGATGTTGCCTATGGTTCTGACAAAGAGGAGAAGTTAGATATTTATCTTGCTAACGATGCAAATAAATTAAAGAACAAAAATTTCACTGTTGTTTTTTTACATGGTGGCGGTTACTATCTTAGCGACAAAACAAAAGAAGAAAGATACATTCAACCTTATTTAAAAAAAGGGATGAATGTTATTAATATCAATTATAGAATTAAGAGAGGAATCCCTTTAGCAACAGAAGATCTAACAACTTTACTCAATTTTTTAAAAACCAATAATGGAACTTATCAATTAAACCTAGAAAAAATTATTCTTACCGGGTTTTCAGCGGGTGCACATATTGCTAGCATTGTTGGTGCGTCAGCAAACAATCCCACATACATGCACAAATTGGATAATGGAATTGGTATTGCCTGCGTTATTAATTTCTCAGGGCCGGTTGATGGATTGGATGTAGTGGAAGATGTTTTTATAAATAATAAAATACCAATCATGAAAGAGATTGGACAGGCATTGTTTGTTGGTGATGGTTATGCAAACAAGGATACTGTTGCCAAATACAATCCGATAACTTATTTTGATAAAAATGATCCACCGTTTTTTGTGTGGCATGGAGCAAAAGATGACCAGGTGCCAGCTTCTACTTTTGTAAAATTTGTTGATTTGCTTAATAAAGATGAAAAGAAGAACAAAGTAATTTTTTTGGCTGAAGGTCTACACAGTCCGAGTACCACGGAACTAAATAACGCCTACAACGAAATATTTATTTTTCTAGATAAATTGTAATTAGAATACTCAAAAATCAAATCATTAATAATAAAAGTTAGTGCAGTTAATATTTTAATACCAGGTTTTTTTTAAGATTTTTTTTCATTTATTTGGATTAGTAGAATCAATTTTTAATATCAAATACTGCTATAAAAAAATCGTGAATGTCAGCATTCAAAGACCATACTGGCTCTCGTTTTCAATGTATTAATTAGACAACCCTCGGGTCATAATTTTTTGTTTCTTGAACTTCAATGTTTAAGTTTTGCCTACCTTGTTGCTACATTTATTATTTACTGAAATGCAGACTGCTATGAAAATATTTTTAATACTTTTTATTGTACTGCCTTTATTGGGCACAGCGCAACAAGCCGATATATTAATTAGCAATGGCAAGGTGCTGGATGGAACAGGCAATAGTTGGTATTATGCAGACGTGGCAGTGAAAGATGGAAAAATAATCGCTATTGGAAAACTAACAAATTACACAGCCACTAAAAAGTTGGATGCTAAAGGGCTTATAGTAGCGCCTGGTTTTATAGACGTACATACACATTGCGAGGGCGATGAAAAGAAAAATCCACTGGCACAAAATTTTTTACTGGATGGTGTAACGACAGTAATCACAGGCAACTGCGGCTCCTCTAATACTGATCTGGCAACCTATTTCTCCTTGCTGGATAGCATTAAAGTGTCTATTAATATCGCTTCGCTTGTTGGACATAATGATGTGCGCAAAGCGGTTATGGGTACAGCCATGAGAGATCCTAGCGAAGCTGAACTTCAACAAATGGAAGCTATAGTAAAACAAGCCATGAAAGATGGTGCAGTAGGTTTGAGCACAGGTTTAATTTATATACCGGGTACCTATAGTAAAACGGAAGAAGTAGTACGGCTGGCAAAAGTGGCATCAAGCTACGGCGGCGTTTATGCGAGCCACATGCGTGACGAAGCAGACAGTGTTGTGGAAGCAATCAACGAAGCTATTTACATAGGAAGGGTTGCGAATATACCAGTTGAGATTTCGCATTTTAAATTGAGCGGTCAGCAGAATTGGGGACGCAGTAAACAAACGGTTGCCATTATTGAAGCAGCTCGTAAAGAAGGAATAGATGTTACAATTGATCAATATCCTTATACGGCAAGCAGTACTAATCTAGGTACATTAATGCCTGATTGGTTGATGGCTGATGGGCAGGATTCTATTGTGGCAAGACTCAGTAAGCCTGCTATACAGCAGGAAGTTGCGAAGTACATGTTGAAAAAGCTTGCTAAAAGAAAGCAGTCACATTTTAGTTATCCGGTGGTTGCTTATTTTAAAGCAGATACTACTTTAAATGGTAAAAGTATAGAGCAGGTAAACTTGTTAAAAGGTAAAAAACATACTGCCAAAGAAGAAGCATATACTGTAATGGAAATGATAAAACAGGGAGGAGCACAAATGGTTTTTCATGGTATGGGTGATGAAGATGTAAAACGAATTATGCAATATCCATTTAATATGTTTGCGAGCGATGCAAGTATCAGGCAATTCGGTGTCGGTGCACCGCATCCCCGCGGGTATGGCACCAATGCAAGGGTATTGGCAAAATATGTAAGAGATGAACATGTTATTAGTTTAGAAGAAGCCATAAGGCGCATGACTTCTTTGCCTGCACAAAAATTTCAACTAAAAAACAGAGGCTTATTAAGGGAAGGATATGCCGCAGATATTGTTGTATTTAATGAAGCAACTGTGCAGGATCTTTCTACTTATGAGCAGCCACACCAATATTCAACAGGGTTTAAATATGTATTGGTAAATGGCCAAATAGTAATTGACAACGAGCAACACAATGGTACAAGAAGTGGTATGGTGTTAAGAAAATAAATGGTGAATAAATTAGTTTGATGCAGCGGCAAATCCCTTTTTAAGGAGTAATTGAAAATTAAATTGATGATGATTGAAACCCTAAAAACTTTGTTTAATCGGGATTTAAAAAAGTTAAAAAACGAGATTGAATCATACACGAATGAAAAAATTTTATGGAAAGTTGAAAAGGGAATTGGTAATTCAGCAGGAAATCTTTGTCTACATTTAATTGGTAATCTTAACGCATATATCGGCGCAGAAATTGGGAAGACAAATTATGTTCGTAACAGACCAATAGAATTTACGTTGAAAGATATTTCTAAAGCCGAATTGATTGATAATATTGAAAAAATAAAACGTGTAATTGCTGCAGCACTTGAAAATTTAACCGATGAACAATTGGAGGATGAATATCCAATACTGGTTCTTTAAAATAAAACTTCTACAGGGTATTTTTTGATTCATCTAGCAACACACTTAGCTTATCATCTCGGACAAATAAATTATCATCGTAGACTTTTAGATGTAGATTGAAGCCTGAAGAAGGAGCATAAATTAACGTTATTGTTCGAAGTAAGTCCTCATAGTTTGAAAAGACCGTAAAGTTGTTGCAGCTTGGCAAGGTATTTACAAAAGGAGCCAATCGTTGAAGGGGCGTGCCTCATGCGATATTATTTTACATTGATGTTGAAGTGTATCTTAATTGTTTGAAGGAATAATAAACAAATTGGAAGAAAATCGATTTATACCCCGCAAAGTGTATGCAGTTGTACGACCGAAAACAGAATATTCGTCGACATAACAAGGAATTGAAATTATCGAAATTATTGTGGCAACTAGGAGTTAGAGCGTTAAAATAATTGATGAACAAGAACTAAAAAAATCACTTGAGAAGCCATCTATGTTTCCACTTTATTGTCGCAACAGTTGAGTTTTAGCGGATGATAACTTTTTTATTAGTCAACTATCAGCGTGTACTTGTTTTATGTATTCCCGTATTTATTCAAAAGTTCTTCCTTCAGTACAGGCTGGCATTTTTTTATTCGTCGGCAATGACAATATGTATTTTTATTGTGTAAGTTTGATATAGCAGACTGAACTTTAAAATTTAAAAAGTGCTACCAAAAAAACTAACTCCAATAATGCTTCTATTTTTTGTAAGCATCTCCCTCTATTCATTTGCTTAAAAAAAATTTGAACAAACAGATGTTACAAAACTTGTTGGTCTGAGTGATCCACAAATTTCCCCTGATACCAAAAGTATTGTTGTGGTTGTCTCCAAGCCTGACTTGTTTCAAAACCGCTATAATACAGAACTTGTTTCAATAGATATTGCAACTGGAAAGCAGATGCTGTTAACGCAAGACAGACCGTCAGCTTCGCAGCCAAGGTGGTCGCCATCTGGGGAATATCTTGCGTTTCTTGCCAAAGCCGCTACAGGTAAGGATGTAACTAGCCAGGTATTTGTGCTTCCTATGCGGGGAGGTGAGGCAAAGCAGTTAACAAAAGCAGCCAAAGGTGTGCAGCATTATGCATGGAATCCTAATGGAACCTCAATAGCTTATGTAGCGCAAGAGGATCTGACAAATAAAGTGGATTTAGAAAAAGGGCATTCTTTTTTTGAAGTTGGGAACAACGATATGTTTATTGGCAGTCAGTTAACTCCCTCTCATATTTCGTTGGTTAATGTAGAAAATGGCGAGCAAAAAAGACTAACTTCCGGTACATGGAGTTTGCCTGTAACAATTCTTCCTGGTCCTCCTTCATCGCCGCTTTCGTGGAGTGCTGATGGAAAATCACTTGCGTTTGTAAAAGTAACTACACCCTATTCGGGCGATGCACAATATAGAACGGTGCAAATACTTTCCCTATCTGATGGAAGCATTAAATCAGTTACGGCAAGAAATCAATTTGAATCTTATCCTTCTTTTTCACCCGATGGAAATTCTATTTCTTACTGGTATAAGAAAGGCAATTCTAATTCAGATATAAATGAAGTATGGGTAGCACCAACAACCGGTGGTAAAGGGAAAAACATTACTGCTTCTTTAAACCGAGATATTTATCGGGCCATTTGGATGCCTAATGGAAAAAGCATGTTAATCGGTGGGCATGATGATAACAAGACTTCTTTGTGGATTGAAAATGTAGATGGAAAATCCGCTAAAATAGATCTAGGTGCAGTGTCACCTTCCTGGTCATTCTGGCTTGATGCATCTGTTGGTAAAAATGAAAGTATAGCTTTTGTAGGTTCAGAACCTAGCCAGCCAACTGAACTCTATTATTTATCAAGTCCAAATGCAAAACCTGTTAGGCTTACAGATTTTAATAAAGAAGTAAAAGCAATGACACTGGGTAAAACAGAAACAATGTATTGGGATAATGAAGGATTTAAACATTGTGGTATCATTACTTATCCTGTAAACTATCAAAAAGGGAAACAGTATCCACTTGTATTGGTTATTCACGGCGGTCCAAATGCGGCTTCGGTAGAACTGTTTTCACGATTTTCTCAATTACTAGCCAATGAAAATTATTTTGTTTTTGAACCCAATTACAGAGGCAGTGATAATTTAGGAAGCGCTTATAAAATGGCCATCGTACAAGATGCTTGCTGGTGCAGGTCCCGGAAGAGATGTTATGGCAGGTTTGGCAAAGCTTAAACAAACGGGTATGATTGATGAATCTAAAATAGCATTAAGTGGCTGGTCATATGGAGGCTACATGACGGTTTGGCTAGCCGGGCACTACAGCGGTTGGAAGGCCGCCGTTGCAGGTGCTGCCGTTACCGATTGGGTAGATCAATATAATGTAAGTGATGCAAATGCTAGTCGTGGTCCTGCTTTAGGAGGTTCACCTTGGATCGGAAAAAACATGCAAAAATATATTGATCAATCACCTATAACAGAAGCGAGAAATATTAAAGCACCTACCCTAATTCTTGCAAACACCGGCGACCCTAGAGTGCCAATCACACAATCATACAAGCTCTTTCATACACTAAAAGATAATGGTGTAGAAACAAAGTTTTATGCATGGCCAATTCCTGCGCACAATGCTAGCGACCCAGTTTCGCAAATGGACAGAGATAGACTTTGGATTTCGTGGCTAAACAAATATTTGGGACAAGCCAATTAATGTTAGCACAAATCCAAATGGTAAAAATTTTTTTATTTATGGACAAGTGTTTTACAGATACTTTTTCTTCAAAGAGACTTCATTACACAATAACTTATTCTAATTTTAAATAAAAACAAACATGTATACATCCAAAAAAATTCTTCCCCTGTTTTGTTTAATATTATTTGCAGCCTGTACGCAAAAAAAACAAACTGTGGAAACAGAAGATGGAATGGCCTCCTTTAGTGCTGAAAATTTGAAAAAGGATATTGCTGTTTTGGCCTCCGATTCATTTATGGGTAGAAAACCTTTTACCGCAGGTGAAACAAAAACGATTGACTATTTGCAAAAGCAATTTGCAGCAGCGGGTTTGGAACCAGGCAATGGCAATAGTTTTTTACAACCCGTACCAATGGTAAGCATTGTGGCTACCGCTGCGCCCGATATGCAGGTTAAATCTGCTAAAGGCAATTTTAATTTAAAGGCTTATGATGACTACATTATTTGGACGGACAAAACAGACAGCAGTATAAGTTTGAATAATAATGAATTGGTTTTTGCAGGGTACGGCGTAGTAGCGCCTGAATATAATTGGAACGATTATGAAGGACTTGATGTGAAGGGAAAAGTTGTAATAGTAATGGTAAATGATCCTGGTTTTTGGAGTGGAGATACTACTTTGTTTAAAGGAAATACCATGACCTATTACGGGCGTTGGACTTACAAGTTTGAGGAAGCTGCAAGACAGGGAGCAAAAGGTTGCCTGATCGTTCACAATACGAAAGCAGCAAGTTATCCGTTTAGCGTGCAGCAAAAGAGTTTCAACACATCAAGAATTCAGTTAGACAACCGTGGCAAAGACATAAAGAATTGTGATGTGATTGGTTGGTTAACTGAAACTACAGCCAATAAGTTATTTAGTGCAGCAGGTTTCGATTCAACTTTGTTGGTTAAAGCAAATCTACGTGGGTTTAAAGCGGTTCCGCTGAATTTGCAAGTCACTACGAGCATGAAGGTACAGGCAACTTATAATAAATCATATAATGTTATTGGTAAAATAACAGGCAGTAAACACCCCGACGAAGTAATTATTTACTCTGCGCATTGGGATCATTTGGGTATTGGTCGTCCGGACAATACCGGCGATTCTATTTATAATGGTGCATTAGATAATGCAACCGGAGCAGCTGGATTGCTAGAGTTGGCGAGAGCATTTAAGAGTATGAAAACAAAGCCCGAAAGAACGATCATTATACTATCTGTAACTGCAGAAGAACAGGGCTTACTCGGATCGAAATACTATGCCGAAAATCCTGTTTATCCTGTTGATAAAACAGTAGCCAATATTAATATGGACGGGTTGAACAGGTTTACAAAAACAAATGATATCGTTGTTGTAGGAGAGGGGCAATCAGATCTGGAAGATTATTTAAAAGAAGCAGTGGAAAAAAATGGCGGCTATGTTTCTTACGATACTCATCCAGAGGCCGGCTACTATTACCGTTCAGATCATTTCAATTTTGCCAAAGTTGGTATCCCCGCTTTATATACCAACACCGGAATTGATGTAGTTGGCAAAGGCAAAGCCTATGGGAAACAATTAGAAGATGATTACACTGCTCATAATTACCACCAGGCATCAGACAATTTTGACGCAGCAACCTGGACCATGGAAGGTGCTATTAGCGATTTAAAATTACTTTTTAGTGTTGGCAGGCGCTTAGCATTTGAAAAGAAGTGGCCTCAATGGAAAGCGAGTTCAGAGTTTAAAGCAATAAGAGATAAGAAGAAGTAATTTTTTTAATAAAATGTTGGAGTGGAGTAGAACAGTGATGTGTTTTTTACTCCACACTTTTTTTAACCTGAACGATAATTTGTTTTGAAGTGGGCGTATTGCTTACATCTGCCACACTATCTATGGGTACCAACACATTTGTTTCGGGATAATAAGTAGCGCAACAACCTGCGGGAATAGGATAAGCGACGGCTATAAATTTATGCGCCACCCTTTCTACACCGCCATGGTGATTGAAAATATCCACCACTTCTTTTTCGCTGATATGTTCATCATTCATATCTTTTTGGTTCATAAAAATAATACGGCGTTCATTGTAGATGCCGCGGTAGCGGTCGTTTAAGCCGTATATGGTTGTATTAAACTGGTCGTGGCTGCGTATGGTCATCATCATTAAATCGCCGGGTTGCATGGGCAATGTTTCTGCCACTGCTATATGAAATTTTGCTTTTTGCGTATCTGTACTAAACTCCCGCTGCCTGTTTGGATTGGGCAAATAAAATCCGCCGGGTTTGCGAACATCTTCATTGTAATTTAAAAATACTTTTGGAATTACTTTTTCAAGATCGTGTCTTATATGGTCGTAATCATTTATAAATTTATCCCAATCAATTTTGGTTTTTGTACCAAGCGTTGCTTTTGCCAGCTCGCATACAATGGCCGGCTCGCTCATTAAACTATCTGAAATGGGTTTTAAAATACCCTTGCTCATCTGCACTACGCCGGTTGTATTTTCGCAACTTACAAACTGCTCTTTGCCACCAGTCATATCTTTATCGCCTCTGCTAAAACACGGTAAAATAATGGCTTCCTTTCCATGTACCAAATGGCTGCGGTTAAGCTTTGTAGAAACATGCACGGTAAGGTCGCATTGCTGCATTGCCTTTGCTGTATAAACAGTATCTGGTGTGGCAGAAAGAAAATTTCCACCCAATCCAAAAAAGACTTTTGCTTTTCCATCGTGCATGGCATGTATGCTGTTTACGGTATCCAAACCATGTTCCTGCGGGGGAATAAATCCGTAATAATCTTCAATGGAATTTAATAATTCCTGACTCGGTTTTTCAAACACACCTACGGTTCTGTCGCCCTGCACATTGCTGTGCCCACGCACGGGACAAGTTCCTGCGCCCGGCTTGCCTATACTGCCTTTCATTAATAAAAGATTCACCAGTTCTCTAATGGTACTCACGGAATTTTTGTGTTGGGTAAGTCCCATGGCCCAACAAATAATGATCTTACTTTTTTCTTTTAAAATATTGGCTACTTCCTGTATTTGTGCCATATCTATTCCGCACATTTTGCTGAGTGCATTAATATCCTGCTGTAATAAATGTTCTTTTAATAACTCAAAACCTTCGGTACTTTTTTGTATAAAATCATTGTCGAGCGTACTGCCCGGTGAAGCAATTTCGTGCTGCAGCAATAATATTTCTATGGCCTGCAACAAAGCAATATCGCCGTTTATTTTTATATGCAAAAAAATATCTGTAAGTGCTGAATCTATTCCCAAAATTCCTTTTACCTGTTGTGGATTGTTGAAACCCATCAACCCTGTTTCGGGCAATGGATTTATAGAAATGATGGTGGCACCATTGCGTTTTCCTTTTTGCAGTGCAGTCAACATTCGTGGATGATTGGTGCCGGGGTTTTGTCCCATGATGATGATGACTTCTGCCTCATATAAATCCTCCAATTTTATAGAAGCCTTGCCTAAGCCCAATGCATCACCCAATGCCGTAGAAGTACTTTCATGGCACATATTGCTGCAATCGGGCATGTTATTGGTGCCATATTCTTTTGTAAAAAGCTGGTATAAAAAACCCGCTTCATTACTTGTTCTGCCAGAAGTATAAAAGATGGCTTCATCCGGCGAAGCAAGCGAATTTAAATGCTGTGCAATTTTTGTAAAAGCATTTTTCCAGCTGATGGGCTCGTAATATGTGGCGCCTTCGGGCAAATACATTGGTTGGGCAATTCTTCCCATGCCGCCAATTTCATAATCAGATAATGCGGCAAGTGATGCCACCGAATTTTTTTTAAAAAAGGCTGGCAATAATTTTTTAGTGGTTGCTTCTTCTGCTACAGCTCTTGCGCCGTTTTCGCAATATTCTGCAATGGCAGAGCGGTCATCATCGGGATCAGGCCATGCACAACTCGGGCAATCAAAGCCGCCTTTTTGGTTTAATTTAAAGAGAGCTTTTGAACCCCGTATAACGCCGGCTTCAGCAAATGTTTTTTTCAATGCAGAGACAACAGCAGGAATTCCGGCCGCTTCTTTTTTTATTTCGCCCTCTTTTAATCCTGTAAAAACTTGGGGGTTTTCTGCCGCCGGCACTGTGTCTTTATGTTCCATTATTTACAGGTTGTATTGGGATTTATAAAATAATCTGTCTGGTCTTCGGTTGTTTTATCAAGGCACTGAAAATCTTTTTCCACCAAAATATAAAGGGTTTCATTGTTGCCAATATTCTGCTGCACATCTATACTTACTATGTCATTTTTGTTCCAAACGGTTGAAAATGAAGTAGGAATTAAAATTGAAATTTTATTGATTTCAAAACTTGCAGAGAGTACATTAAATGCATCTGTTGGCTTCAATTCATATAACAATTCACTTACACCAAAAGATATCTTTTCTGTAACTGTTTTATTTTCTTCCAGCATACGTAAATCTGTTTTTGATAGACGTAACCGCAAAGCATTTCCTTTTATCCTGATCTTCATTTGTGCTTATTTTTCTTACAGTATTATTCTTTCTTTATGCGTATAAATATTGAAGCCTGTAGCTTTTAAAAAACCTACCAGTGTTATACCGGCTTCTGCTGCAAGCTCTACGGCCAGGCTTGATGGTGCACCGATGGCTGCTATTATCTTAATGCCGGCCATGGTTGCCTTTTGTACCAGTTCAAAACTTGCCCTGCCACTCAGCAATAAAACAGCGTTGCTTAATGGCAATAAATCCTGTTGCAAAGATGTGCCCACAATTTTATCCAGCGCATTGTGGCGACCGACATCTTCGTGCAGCATTATGAAATCGCCGTTACTATTAAAAAGTGCGGCAGCATGTAGACCACCCGTACTTTTAAAAATAATTTGCTGCTGTTGTAGTTGCTGTGGCAATGAAGTTAGCACAGTTTCCGCCACACTAACATTTGTTTGCAATGCGTTAAATGCTGACATAGTCTTTATAGCATCTATACTTGCCTTGCCACATACACCGCAACTCGAGGTTGTGTAAAAGTTTCTTTCTGTCTGTTGTAAAAAAGGCATTTGCCCAACCTGCAAAATGACATTCATTTTATTTTCATCAGATAATAATATCCCGGTAGATTTTACAGCATTTTTATTTTTAATAATACCTTCGGTGAATAAAAAACCGGTTGCTAATGCAGCATCGTTTCCGGGTGTGCGCATGGTAACAGAAATATTATTTTTTTGATGGTTGAATCTTCTGTTGAATAAGTCAATGAAATCTCCAGTGGTTCTTCGATGGCAACAAAATCAGATACGGCTGTTAATTGTCCGTTGCTGCATTTATTTATTGTTATATCTTTTTGCAAAATCTTATTTATTTAATTCGTGTTTTACTATCTTCATTTCGCTTTCATCATCTATGCTTTTCAATATTTCCATATTATCAATGATGTATTTCGGAGCATCTATTGTTCTTAAAAAATACTGTAGTGAGTAATTATTTTCGGCAAACATGTCAATGAATGCTGGCAGGCATTTGTTGGAATAAAATGCAAGTAATGGTTCATAGAGATTTTCTTTATCGTTGTAAAAAGCCGCAGCAATAGTGTTTGTTTTAATGCTTTCAACAAATCCTTTTATAACTTCTGTTGTCAGGTATGGATAATCACATCCGACAACTAAAAAATTTGCTGTCGTTTCTTTTTTAAAAGCTGATAAAATACCTCCTAATGGTCCAATATTGCTGTAAACATTTTCATCAACGATAAAATTAAAACTGCTGTCAATATTGCGTTGCTGTTCATTGTTACAACTTATAAATACATTTTTACAAATAAGCTGCAGCATGTCGTATAAATGGTATTGCTGTTCTTTTTTATGGTAGATGATGCGGCTTTTATCATTACCCATCCGGCTGCTTTTACCGCCACACATTACGAGCCCATATAAAAAGCTAGCGTTCATAAATGGTCAATTATTTTTACACCATTAAGTCCATATTTGTTAATGGCTTTTTCCAGCAGCGTATCACGTATAACCAGTAACAAATTTCCGGATATCTCATTGTTTTTAAATTGATCAATCACTTTCGAGATCATCGGTTCAAAGCCTGCATCATTTTCTATTTCAAGCTTTCCCACTTCATCAATTACAAAAAGATTTTGGTTGCTGCAATGGCTTATTATTTCTCTTCCTTTTTGAAATGTAGTGTTTAAAAAAGAAAATCTTCCAATTTGTATCGTGGTCGCTACATCTGTTGCATCTTTTTGAAAAGGATAGTATTTATCTTCCCCAATATCGTACATCATTCTGCTGCCATCTACATCAGGTGTTAGAAAACCACCTACCTTATTTGTATTTTTTATGTGCTGGAAAAGTACAGTGGTTTTACACGATCTTACCGGTCTGCTGAAAATAATAATATTATTGTGGCTGCTCGGCATATAAGGAAAGTGTAATTAAACAGAGAATAAATTTACGCAACCTTTTAAGATAATTCTTTTCATTTCCTGCCATCGTAAATGCGGCACTAGCAAAGCTTTTCATTTGGGGAGTAAGCTGATAATTTCTTCCGCTGTTTTTTGTTGCGATCCCGACCTTCTGGTCAACCATTTTTTTAGTAGCCAAGCCGTTATCGGTTTTAATACATAATAAATCAGCAGCAATGCTGCAATACTTCTTGCCAAAATAAATAATACAGTTTTGCTGCCTGCGCCAGTCAACAAAAATATTGATATAATAAAAAGAAGAATTGCCATAAAGCCAATGATCCTTTTCTTTTTTTTATGTCGATTTACTGTTATTGTCGAAATAGATTCCGGGCCATTCATCTCCAGATAATTTTTCAGTACAGCTTCTTTTTGTTGGTTGATATATTCAGGTATCCCTGCAGACCATTTTCCTACAACGGCACCCCAAATAATATAAAGTGTAACATACATACCGATGAGCCAAAACGAATAATCTTTATGCACAGTAATGGAAAACTCTTTACTAATCTGTGCAAACAATGCATCTATAGCCTCCCATAATTGTTTACCAAATATTATTGTGAGTACTATTATTTTTTGTACGGCAGACTCTGCCATACTTATCATACCCAACAAAATTGCTGCAACTTTATGTGAAGAAATGGTACTAAATAACAATGCTCCTATAAAACCCTGAAAAGCTACTGCAAGATAAGCAGGTGGCGGCGAGTGTGGACTCACTGCAGCTTTTACGATAAGCACAATCACTGTACTCTGTATAATTTGTTTGTAGCTGTTGTTTGAAAAGTATGCAATTAGTCCTAACATGATCACCGCAAACCCGCCGACAAAAAAACCTGTCAGCGGTATTTTTAAAGCAAACATCATTCCCCCCAACCCGGATTCACTCAATGCCCACAAAGCTGTTAGGCGTTGTAAAACATTTGTATTTTTTTGTGCAGGATTAAAGGATGATAACATGAATAATTAAAAAAAATAAAAATCTGGAGATTGAAACGAAGATGTTTAAATTCATGAT
>JBBRPX010000036.1:0-21268 GCA_038227505.1 Chitinophagales bacterium | reverse complement strand
TAGTGGTGTAATGGCTGCAGTTGCAAGTGTCTTTTTTGCCTACATTGGTTTTGATGCCGTAAGTGTTATGGCAGAAGAAAGTAAAAACCCACAGAGAGATTTGCCTAAAAGTATGATCTACTCTTTGGTTATTTGCACCGTTATTTATATTTTACTTACCCTGGTTTTATCAGGTGCGGTAGATTATAAAAACTTTGAAGGAGTGGGAGATCCACTTGCCTTTATTTTTGAAAAACAAAACTTAAATGTTGGATGGATGCAATTTCTCGTTTCTATTATTGCGGTTGTTGCAATGACAAGTGTGTTGCTGGTTTTTCAAATGGGGCAGCCTCGTATTTGGATGAGCATGAGCCGTGATGGCTTGCTGCCACCTGCATTTCAAAAAATCCATAAAAAATTTCAAACACCTTCTTTTGCTACAATTGTAACCGGTTTTGTAGTTGGAGTTCCTATTTTGTTTACAGATAAAACATTTGTCCTTGATTTTACAAGCATTGCTACGCTCTTTGCATTTGTATTGGTGTGTGGAGGTATTTTATTAATTCCCAGAAAAGAAAAACAACCAGGTAAATTTAATTTGCCTTATATAAACGGTAAAATTATTTTTCCTGCATTGGTCTTAGCTTCAATAATTCTTATTACTTTTTTATCAAATAATTACTTCTCGGATAAGTTAGATTTTTCGAAAGAAAAAAGAATAGATGCACTTTCAAATATTATTTCTAAACAATCATTTGATACAACATTGGCTGCACAAAATATAGATCGTTTAACCATAGCGGAGAATGCAACTACCGCAGAATACCTTTCTTTAAAAGATTCGCTTTCTGTAAGATCAACGGCTTCCAAAAAAGTGAATTATACAAAAATGTTTATTGCCGATGCAAATACCAGCCAAAGTAAAACCATGAAATTTTCTGTAATTATATTCTGGATTATTTTGATGTTACTTTCTGTAATTACTTTCATAAAAAATTATTCTCTCATCCCACTACTTGGTGTAACATCTTGTCTATACTTACTTACGGGTATGACACTTGCAAACTGGCTTTGGTTTGGAGGATGGCTTGGGTTAGGATTGATTGTTTATTTTTTATATGGATATAGAAAAAGTAAACTGGCAGAACCGGCTCAATAATTTAAATTTGTTTAAACTTAACGGCGCAAAGTAATTTAACTTTGCGCCGTAATTGTTTTAAAGACAAAATGCGACAATGAAATACGAAGTGGGCGATAAAATATTGGTACTTGCTACAGATGAGGAAGGAAAAGTAGTAGAGCTGATGAATGAAAAAATGGTAATGATAGAAGTACGTGGCGTAAAGTTTCCTGCTTATATGGACCAGATTGATTTTCCATATTTCAAAATGTTTTCGCAAAAGAAGGCTGTAGAGAAAAAAGTTATTTACGTTGATAATATTAAGCGGGAGAAAATTGCTCCCCGTAAAAAAACGGGTGATGGTGTTTTTTTAAGTTTTTTACCGGTGTTTGATAAAGATGTTTTTGATGATGATATAGTAGAGAAACTTAAAATTTACCTCATCAACCAAAATGAAGAAGGGTACGACTTTAAATATGATCTTGTTTTTAAAGGTGAAAGTTCCTTTAGTCTGAAAGCTAGTATCAGCGGGCTTTCAGAATTTTACCTGCACGATGTAAGTTTTGAAGATATGGGCGATGGCCCAAAATTTGAATTCGATTTTTCATTGATAACTCCTGATAAAAAGAAAGCCGCCGGGCATGAAGTGTTTTATAAATTAAGAGGCAAGCAGCTATTTAATAAAATTGAGGAAACACAAAAAAAGAATGAAGCTTCTTTTAGATATGAACTTTTTACGCATTATCCTGACAGAATTGATGAAGAAAAAGTAGATATGACTGGTCTTGGAAATGCAGGTTTTAGGGTTTACAATGCAGATAAAATAAGAGAAAATTTATCGCCGGCCTGTTCAGTTATTGATCTGCATATTGAAAAAATTACCGACCACTGGCAACAGCTTACCAACTTTGAAATACTAACAACACAGCTTAATAATTTTGAAAAATATTATGAACTTGCTATTGCCCACAAACAGGTAACACTAATTGTAATACACGGAGTTGGTGAAGGTATTTTACGAAATGAAATTCACGATATTTTAAAACTCAAAAAAGAGGTTAAATCTTTTGTGAATCAATTCCATCATTTGTATGGTTATGGTGCTACGGAAATATTTTTTAAGTAGATGTATTGAATCTGCTTATGATACTTTTTCAGTTAATAATTTTTCCGCTACAATTTTGCTCAGCATCTCATTCGTTTTTTTGGCGTAAGAAACTGTTACCGTTCCATCAAATAATTCTGTAGATATTATTTTTACAACCAGCCCAAGATGAAGCCCTTTTACATTTAAAAATTTTAAAAAATCTTCTGATGAGTGCGTAACAGCAGCAAGTTTTACTTTGTCGCCAGGTTTACAATCACTTAATTTTTTAAACTCCAGCCAATGAATTTTCCCATTCTTGTCGGGTATAGGAGAGCCATGAGGATCTATGTTTGGAAAACCAAGTAACTCATCCATTTTGTCAAAAAAAACAGGAGACTGCAAATGCTCGACCTGCTCGGCAATTTCATGAACCTGCTCCCAACCGAAACCCATTTTATCTACCAAATACATTTCTGTTAATCGATGCTTGCGGATGATGAGCCCTGCTGCTTTTTTGCCTTTCTCTGAAAGTTTTAAAGGCTTGTAACTTTCGTATAACACCAATTTTTTTTCTGCCAATTTTTTTATCATACTGTTTACAGATGGCATTTTTATTTTTAATTCAATGCTTAATTCCTGCACGGTGACTTCGCCATTTTCGTTACTAAGGTTAAACAAAGCTTTGAGGTAATTTTCTTCTGCATAAGTATTCATGCGGCTAAGTTATGACAAATGAGGTGCTATGTTATTAGTGCCTCTATTTTACAGTAAAATATTAAAACAATTTTTATTATCTAAAAAAATACTCAATAAATGGTGAATAAACTCACCGTTTATATTCTATTTTGGTGAATATAGTCACTATTTATTTATATATTTGGTGAATAAATTTGATTAAAATGATAAATAGACAGTTATTCGACTCAGTAAATGTAAAAATTGGAAAAGGAAAAGCGATTGTTTTAATCGGTCCGCGACAGGTCGGCAAAACGACTCTGATAAAGCAATTACTAGAAGATAAAGAATTCTTGTTTCTAGATGGAGATGATCCAACGGTCAGATCAATTTTAACGCTCCCTAATACTGAACAGATTAAAAGTTTTATTGGTAATTATAAATATGTATTTATAGACGAAGCTCAACGAATTGAAAATATTGGGATCACATTGAAAATAATTACCGATCAGTTTAAAGATGTGCAACTATTTGTTAGTGGATCATCAGCGTTTGAATTAAACGATAAAATAAAAGAGCCATTAACGGGAAGAAAATGGGAATTTAATCTTTATCCAATATCATGGAAAGAATTTGAAACAAATGTTGGGTTCATAAAAGCAGAGCAGCAGTTGGAACTAAGAATGATTTTTGGAATGTATCCCGATGTAATAAATTCAACAGGGAATGAATATGAAGTTCTAAAGGAATTAGCAGAAAGTTATTTGTATAAAGATATATTGGCGCTTAATAATATTAGAAAGCCTGAAATTTTGGAGAAACTCTTACAGGCGCTTGCTTTACAAATGGGGAGCGAAGTGAGTAACAATGAATTATCACGATTATTGGGTATTGATAAAAATACTGTTATAAATTATATTGATATACTTGAAAAAGCATTTGTGATTTTTAAACTGAGTAGCTTTAGCAGGAACATAAGAAATGAAATAAAGATGAATCAAAAAATATATTTTTTTGATAACGGAATAAGGAATGTGATAATTGGCAATTTTAATAATCTCAGGCTACGTCAAGATACAGGAGCTTTATGGGAAAACTTTTTAATCAGTGAAAGGATTAAAAAAATTAAATATGATAATAGACTGATCACGTCGTATTTCTGGCGAACAACGCAGCAGCAAGAAATTGATTATGTTGAAGAAGTGGATGGGAAAATTACCGGTTATGAAATTAAATGGAATGCAAAAGCGAAAATAAAGTTGCCTAAAATATTTGCAACTACCTACAATGCGACAACGGAAATTATTACAAGAGATAATTTTAGAACTTTTATTTAATTAAAACCATCGAATATTATTTCGTTTTCTCGCAATTAGTTAAACAACCATATTTTTGTATTTCTATCAGCCGGCTGTCGCTCCGTATTTATGCGGAGAGGAAAGTCCGGACAGCAAAGGGCAATGCACTGGTTAACTGCCAGCTGTTTTAGTAGTAGAACAAGAAAAAGTGCTACAGAAAATAACCGCTTTAACTTATAGTTGAAGTAAGGGTGAAAATGTGAGGTAAGAGCTCACAGTCCCATGCAGTAATGTAGGGGATGGGTAAACTTTGCATGCTGTAATGCCACATATACCTCTGTTCCCGCAAAAGTGGGAGGCAAGCGGCTCGTTAGCTGCATTGGCAACAATGCGCAGTGGAGGGTAGGCAGCAAGATTGTAACAGTAATGTTGCAGCCAGATAAATGACAGCCTTTGTTGTGATTAATTTTACAGCAAAAACAGAATCCGGCTTATGGCTGATAGATTTTTTATTATTTTTTAAATAGCAAATAAATTTGATTGCGATGACGATTGCAAAACTAATGTTAGCGGAACTTCAAGCTGAAGCCATCACCACAAGAAAAATGCTGGCACTTTTTCCTTTTGAAAAAAGTGGCTACAAACCACACGAAAAAAGTATGGCGATGGGCAACCTTGCAAGGCATATTGCTGAAATTTATGGGTGGGCAAAAGAAACTGTGCAGCAGGATGAACTTGATTTTGCAAAGCTCGATTTTGTGCCCGAAGCACTTACAACCAATGAAGAGTTGCTTGCATTGTTTGATAAATGTTTAGCCACATCTAAAGCAATACTTGAAAATGCAACGGATGCGGAAATGGCGCAACCATGGACCATGAGGAATGGCGCCGAAATTTATTTTACCATGTCTAAGGCGCAGGTGATGAGAACTTGGGTATTAAACCACAGTGTGCACCACAGGGCTCAATTAGGTGTTTATTTGCGAATGCTTGATATTCCTATTCCGGGAAGTTATGGTCCATCAGCGGATGAATAAACACAAAGTTATTTTTCTTCCAAAACCATCTGTGCAATAATTTTATCTATTGGTAGCGTAAGGCAATCTTCATTAAAATCTGAAAGGTTTATGAAGCGAAAGGTTTCAGTTTCACCGGTTTGGTTGTACATGTTCATTTCTCTTTCATCAAATTGAAAAGGCTCGCTGCGAAGTGGCGCTGTTATTGGCTCGAGTGCTTTTACTTTATAGTAAATGGACATTATTTGGTCGCCTTTTCTAAAAGCTGATGGCTGATAAAAATCTGTGGTATAAAAATGTTCTTGTACTTCTATTTTCAAATTCATTTCTTCCATAAATTCTCTTCGTAGGCAATCCCTTGTGCCTTCACCTTCTTCAAGCCCGCCGCCACAAAATTTTGTAACATACAGTCCTCTGATATATTCATCGCTCACCAAAATTTGCTGCTGCTCGTTTATTAAAATGCCATAGACCCGAATGCTGATCATACTATTTTTTTCTGTTTATAAATTTAAATGCAACGATGGCTAAAATAATGAGTGAAATTGTAATGGGCACCCAAAAAGCATAGGGAGAATGTTGAAAGGGTAGAGGGACGTTCATACCATAAATACTAGCAATTAATACTGGTATACTTAAAAAAAGTGTAATGGTTGTAAGCCTTTTTAGTACTTCGTTTTGGTTGTTGCTGATAATGCTTGCAAATGCATCAAGCGTACTTAAAAGAATATTTGTATAGGTGTTTGCTGTTTCTAATGCCTGCGAAGTTTCTATTACTAAATCATCTAAAAAGTCTTTTTCATCTTCGCTTAACTGCAAAAAATTAGTTCGTGCCAGCTTCATTAACAGCAACTCGTTACTGCGAAGTGCCGTAACAAAATATACCAAACTCTTTTGTATTCGCATCAACTGAAAAAGCTCTTCATTTCTGTTTGCAGCGTATAATTTTTGCTCTAGTGCATTCCGGCGTTGGTTAATTTCTTTTAAATGATCCTGGTAATTATTAATTATTTTCTCGAAAATTTTAAGCACCATCATATTTTGCTTATCTGGATGGCGGTTTTGAAAACTGTTTAGAAATTTTTTGATGGCTTCGTTTTCGAAAGAATTTACAGTAACAATCTGCTCTTTTGTGAGCATGATACAAATTGGTATTGTTATGTAAAAAGCATCGCTTTCATTAAAAGAGTTGTTTTCAGTAGGTGTTTTAATTACAATGAGCTTCACATCATCCTCAGCTTCGTATCGGCTACGTTCATCTATATCAAGAGAATCTTTTAAAAAATCCAAAGGAATATCAAGTGCAAAACTCAGCTCAGAAAATTCTTCCTGCTTTAAAGGTGGTAGTACATTCACCCAAGTGCCGCTACCCGGCTTATCTGTCGCTACTGTTGTGTGATCAACAATATTAAAGTATTGAATCATTTTTTAAATATTAATCAACCCGTTAAAAACAAAAGTTGCAGGTCCGCATAAATAAATATCGGTAAAACTCTCGTCTCCGGTTTTGTTAAATTCAACACTTAAATGTCCACCATTTGTTTGCACTTCTACCTGGTTGAAACCTCTTTCGTGGTGGGCACTCATTAAAGCTGCAGCAGTTACACCTGTGCCACAACTCAGCGTTTCATCTTCAACACCCCGCTCGTATGTTCTTACATAAATAGAATACTCACCTGTATTTTCAACAAAGTTTACATTTATGCCTTCTTTTTCAAACTCACTGCTGTAGCGAACCTCCCGTCCTTCTTTATAAATATCTTTGTGCCTAACATCATTGCTGTATTTTATATAATGAGGTGAGCCAGTATCAAGGACTGCATAGCTTGCATGTGATTCTGCATCGCTTACATCCTGCATTTTTAAACGAACCGTATTGTCTAAATCTATTGAAGCAGTGTGTTCACCATCAACTGCTAAAAAAGAATAATTTTCTTTTTTTATACCCATATCATTTGCGAATCGCACCATGCAACGCCCGCCATTACCGCACATGCTGCTTGGTTTTCCATCGGCATTAAAATAAATCATTTCAAAATCAAAACCAGCTTTGTTGTTTAAAAGCATCACACCATTAGCTCCAATTCCAAATCGTCTATCGCATAAATGCTTGATAGTTTTTTCCGTAAATGAAGGTAGAATGTCATCTCTGTTATCGAAGATTATAAAATCGTTTCCTGTGCCCTGGTATTTATAAAAAGTTAGTTCCATATTAGCTAGTAGTAGGTGGGTTTTGGGTAGTGATAGGCGGTTTTAAAATTTTTCTTGCTATTTTAAATTCGCCACATTTTCCAGCGCTTTTATTATTAAATTTTCGACAGCGGCGTTACCATCTTTGCTGAATTCTTTACTTATTCTGTTGGCAACTATTGCGCTGAGTGATAAGCAATGATGCCCCAATGTTTTCCCAAGACCATAAATGGCCGATGTTTCCATTTCAAAATTGCTAATTCTATGGCTGCCGAAAGCAAAGGAGGTTAGACTGTCAATTAAATTTGGTTGAGCCAAACCAAGTCTTAATACACGACCCTGTGGGCCGTAAAACCCCGGACATGTAACGGTAATGCCATGGTGAAAATCTTTTACAAATTCTTTTAACAGTGCTGAGCTTGCACCAAAAATATATGGTTGGGTTACTGCATCAATCTGCGTGTGTGTTACAAACGATTGTTTTATTTGTAACTCTTCATCGTTGTTGCTATATCTGTAAAAATTCATTAGATTGTCTAAGCCTAAACCATGCGTACTTGCTACAAAACTATCAACAGGTATTTCTTCCTGCAGAGAACCTGAAGTGCCAACACGAATAATATTTAATTGAGTGAGATTTTCTTTAATGGTTCTGGTTTCAAAGTCAATATTTACCAACGCATCAAGTTCGTTTAAGACAATATCAATGTTGTCTGGACCAATGCCCGTGCTCACTACAGAAATACGTTTGCCGCCTATTAATCCGGTATGGGTTACAAATTCTCTGTGGTTATTTTTGAATTCAATACTGTCAAAATGTTTGCTAACTTCCTTTACACGATCGGGGTCGCCTACGGTGATAATTGTATTTGCAAGTTCCTCGGGACGGCAATTTAAATGATATGCTGCGCCACGGCTATTTATAATTAATTCAGATGCTGCAATGCTTTTCATGCTATTCATTTAGGCACTCAATTTCGCTGAAAAATTTAGTAATCTGATAAAATATTTTCCCTATTTTTGCAAGTCTCTATTCGAAATTAATAATTCGAAAATGTAATTGGTCCTTTGGCCGAGTGGCTAGGCAAAGCTCTGCAAAAGCTTCTACAGCGGTTCGAATCCGCTAGGGACCTCAAAAAATGGGGAGCCGCATTTATTTGCGGCTTTTCTATTTCAGTAATTTTATAGATTACGAAAGTTTATAAAAGTATTTTTGCAGCTGATTATTTTAAACTTCACATGAACTACAAAAAAGTCCTACACTATATCGCTATCATTTCCTGCATCGCATTAATTGCAACCTGCTTTATTCCGTGGGTACATTACAATAATATTGATGTTACTTTTAACGGTTATAATGTAAAGCGATTTGCTACCGGTGTTTATTATGGCAGAGCCGGTATAATAATTACAATTTTAGTTAGCATAAGTTTACTTTTTACATTGATGCAATCGGTAGTTGCCAAAAGAGTAAATATGTTTTTGTGTGCTTTGTTGGTTGCATACACACTTCGTACCTACGTAATTTTTACAGGTTCTTTGTTTGACGGTGAAGTAACCAAATTGGCAGGTATTTATTTAATAGTGATTTTATCTTTCGTACTTGTTTTCTGCAGTGTTTTTCCAAGTTTAAAAAGCGAAGAAAAAATGGGAGAGGAGTAATTTTGTTAATTGTAAATTGTCAGAGGTGAATATACTTTGCTAGTGCAAGCCCCAGATGAACAAAGAAAAAATGTTGAAAGGCTGCGGGATAGAAGTGAAAATCCTTTTGTGAGGGACGAACAAAAGATTGTAACGCCCGAATGGCTGCTCATTTACGGCATACAGCCAACAGCCCCAAAAACAGATTCAACCCGCAACACCACACTCGCAACCTACAACCCTTAACCACCCTTCTTAACTTCCTTCACCCAAGCATCCTTCAACGTCACCGTCCGGTTAAAAATAATGTTATCAGCAGTACTCTCTTTATCAAGACAAAAATATCCTTTTCGTAAAAACTGAAACCTGTCTGTAGCCGTGGCTTTCAACAACGATGGTTCAATATATGCCTGCACAATGTGTAACGAATCTGGGTTTATATAATCTTTAAAATCGCCTTCCTCGCTGCCAGGATTTTCTACTTTAAATAGTCGGTCATACATATTCACCTTCGCTGTGCCTGCGTGTGAGGCACTCACCCAATGTATAGTGCCTTTTACAGCAATTCCACTGGTATCATGCCCACTTTTACTTTCAGGAAAATAAGTACAATAGATGGCAGTAACTTTTCCGTTTTCATCTTTATTAAATGTATCGCAACGCAATATATACGCACTCTTGAGGCGAACGCTTGCACCGGGTGCAAACCTAAACCACTTCTTCGCCGGCACTTCCATAAAATCTTCTCTTTCTATCCAAAGCTCTTTGCTAAATGGAATGGTACGTGTGCCATAAGCTTCATCCGGGCCGTTCTCACTTACCAGTTCTTCCGTTTTACCATCTTCATAATTTGTAATGATTAATTTTAGCGGATCAAGCACAGCCATTGCTCTCAATGCTGTGTTGTTTAAATCTTCTCTCAGGCAAAATTCCAGCAACGAAAAATCAATAATATTTTCTCTTTTTGCAATACCTACTTTATCGCAAAATGTGCGAATGCTTTGCGGCGTAAAGCCAAGACGGCGCATTCCGCTGATGGTTGGCATTCGTGGATCATCCCATCCTGCAACATGTTTTTCCTCTACCAGTTGCTTCAGTTTCCTTTTGCTCATCACCGTATAACTCAAATTACGACGTGCAAATTCGTATTGATGCGATGGATAAATCTCCAGTTTTTCAATAAACCAATCGTACAATTCTCGGTGCGGAATAAACTCCAGTGTACAAATGGAATGTGTAATATTTTCAATAGAATCGCTTTGCCCGTGTGCAAAATCGTACATCGGGTAAATGCACCATTTGTCGCCGGTGCGGTGATGGTGAGCATGTTTAATGCGGTATATCAATGGGTCACGCATCAACATATTTGTATGCGTCATATCTATTTTTGCACGTAGTGTTTTGGTACCATCTGCAAATTCACCGTTCTTCATTCTGGAAAACAGATCCAGATTTTCTGCCACTGATCTGCTGCGAGCAGCACTATCTTTCCCCGGCTCTGTTGGTGTGCCTTTTAGTTTTGCAATTTCTTCGGCACTTACATCTTCCACATACGCTAAGCCTTTATTGATAAGTGTTACAGCATATTCGTACATTGTGTCAAAATAATCAGATGCATATAACTCATGCTTCCATTCAAACCCAAGCCACTTAATATCTTCTTTAATACTATCCACAAATTCTGTATCTTCTGTCACCGGGTTTGTATCATCAAAACGCAAATTTGTATAACCGGGGTATTTTTTTGTGAGCCCAAAATTTAAGCAAATTGCTGTTGCATGCCCCATATGCAAATAACCGTTTGGCTCGGGCGGAAACCTGGTTACAATTGACGTATACTTTCCATCAGCCAAATCTGTCTCTATAATATCTTCTAAAAAATTAAGGCTTTTCTCTTCGCTCATACAAATGTTTTAAAGCGCAAATTTAAGGGTTGTTGGGGCGGTGAGCAAATACCATTGATGGGCAGTAGTAACGGGCTGTCTGTAGTAGTGCCGCAATAAAGGTTGCTATACTTATTTGTTTACGCTTGCGGCAGCTACTACTGCCCATCCCTGCGCCTTTGGGTTTTGGTACTTTGTTCAGCAATAAGACTTTAAACTGTAAATTGCCGATAATTCCTCAACGCCATCTAAAAAAATCCTTTCGCATTGCGATAGTGCATGTACTCTTCCTTTTTTTAAATTATTATTACTTTCAAATCTGCAAAACCTTTACAAATGAAGACAAAAATCTGCGCCATCTGCAGCAAAGAAGATGCAACACTTTACCGCATACAAATTGAAAAAGGAAAGCTCTGGATTTTCGTTTGTACCGCATGTTGCAATGCTGCCAAAACCAAAGAGCACTACAAATATGGTGGCACATGGAAGGGTTATCGGCATTAAGTTACAGCCTTTTCTCACAACAAAATATATCAACTAAACATTTTTAAAACTAATTATCAATGCCCAAAAGAAATTCACCCAACGATATTAAAAAATTGGAAGACTTAAATGACCTTCAAAATATTGTTGTGGACAAACGAAACGTAAAACGAAAAACAGAAAAACGCAATCGTAGAGACAGACACTACAATAAATTATTCATTAAAATTGCTTTAAAAAATTATTTGGAAGGAGATGTAGAGAACGAAAAAGTATTTTAATTAGGTAATATTTAAATTAATTAGGATAAAGTAAAATTGCGAAAAGTTTCAATTACTGCTTCATATCCTTCAGCATCTTAATTATGATATCGAGTTTCTCTGTTTCTATTTTATTTAATTGAATTTGTAAGGCTTCAATTTCTCTTTTTGCTTCAAGGTTAGTTTGATAATCGCTGTCAGCTTGTATGCGGTCTCTTTGTGCTTGCCGGTTTTGTGCCATCATAATAATTGGCGCCGCATAAGCCGCTTGTGTACTAAATATTAAATTTAACAAAATGAACGGATAAGGATCCCAATGCTGCACAAATGCAACTACATTTAATGCCATCCAAATAAGGACAATAACAGTTTGCCAAATAATAAATTTCCATGAGCCCATGCCTTTTGCAACACTGTCAGAAAGTCGATCTCCAATACTTGAAATTGCAATATGTTTTTGGTGCCAATTTATTATGGACATAATGATGTTTTTAATTTTTAAAAAGGAAACCTCCTATAAATGTATGTTTAAATTATACCAATTTGTTGTAACTATGTTTACAAAAGTCGCATGTATGCAATATTGGTCATTTAGTTATTGAAATAAGCTTTGACTATTATATAAACAAATAGCCCGATTTTGAATCGGGCTATTTGTTGTACTCTATTTTTTGTCTAAAATCATAAACTTATTCTACGCTCTTCCCATTCTTCTCAAATAAGATGCATGGGACACAAGTGCGTGCCACATTTTGCGGTGCTCTATATATTTTACATTAAATTCTTCGCACGTATTTTTTATAATTTTGCTTATTTCAGGATAATGAACATGCGAAATTTTTGGAAACAAATGATGTTCAATCTGAAAGTTAAGCCCACCAACTAACCATGATATTAGTTTGTTTTTTGTAGCGAAATTAGCTGTCGTTTCTATTTGGTGAATAGCCCACTCATTTTCAATATCATTTGTAGCAACTGTTGGAACAGGAAAAGCAGTTTCTTCTACTGTATGCGCCAGTTGAAAAACAACGCTAAGAACAAGACCCGCAAACATAGCCATTACCATAAAGCCCAACAACCATGGTAAAAAACCTACCATATAAATCGGCAATGCAATCATTAGCGCATAATAAAAAACTTTTGCTGCCCAAAAAGCAAAGTGATCAAATTTGGAGAATTTTTTAATAGCTACGCTGCCCACTTTTTTTCTAAAATATTTTGTGTAGTCTGTTGCAAAAACCCAAATAACCAACAACAAAGTGTATAAAAACCAAACATAAATATGTTGAAAACGGTGAATCTTATATTTCTTTTGCGTTTCGCACATGCGCAACATTGGCTTTATTTCTATATCATCGTCAATACCATCAATATTTGTATATGTGTGATGAATGATGTTGTGCTTGTTGTTCCACATCAACATACTTGCGCCTAGTCCGTTAACTGAGAATGCTGCAATCTTGTTCCAGAAAGCACTTTCGCTGAAACTGCCGTGTCCTCCATCATGCATTACATTAAACCCAATTGCAGCGGTGAGGCCACCCATTATAAAACATTCTGCAATGGCTATCCAAGGGCCCGGGGTAAAGAAGAGTACATGGATATACAGTACAACATACAATGTCCAAAATAAGATTGCTTTAAAATAAAGTGAAAAATTGCCTGTACTTTTTTTCTTGTTTTCAACAAAATAATTATTCACTCTTTGCTTTAGTTCTTTGTGAAAATTAATACCTGTTGCATTTTTAAATTTGGGTGTTGCCATTTTAATATTTTTATAAATCTTATACTAGGTCGTCTCTTTTATCAATCCATCTAGGTTTTTGAAGCCAATCATTTTTTTTGATAGAAATCCTTCTGCATATTTTACTCCAATCATTTTACCAAACATAGCAGCGCGAGCATAAACACTTTCTAAAAATTCAGGTGACGATATGTAAGTCTGCATCCCACCTTGGTTTTCAACGTTAAAAAATTGTGTTTTATAAGCTTTCACCGATTCTATTTTTTGTTCCATTTCTTTCGAAATATCAATAACAAAATCTGGTTTTAAATACCTATCCTGTATAAAGTTAAAAACAAATTTTGGTCTCCATGCTGTTTGCAATTCGTTGTCTAAAAATGTTTCTATTTTCGATAGGCCAGATAAAAAAGCAGCCTCTTCAACAAGAGAAGCACTTCGGCCATGATCAGGATGCCGATCTTCAGGAGCATTACAAAAAATAATTTCAGGTTTATATTTTCTTAGAACTGTTATTATTTTTCGTTTATTTATTTCGTTATTCTCAAAAAAACCATCTTCCATAAAAAGATTTTCTCTTGCATCTGCATTTAAAATTTCAGCGGCTGAGGCGGCTTCTTCTTTCCGGGTTTGAGCGTTCCCTCTTGTGCCAAGTTCTCCCTGTGTAAGATCAACTATTGCAATTTTTTTTCCATTCTTTTTCTCTGAAAGTAAAACGCCTGCACAACCAAGTTCAACATCATCGGGGTGTACCCCAAAAGCTAAAATATCTATCTTCATAAACTGTCAAAAACTAATAATACGCAATTTACGCTAAAAAGCCTTTTGTCTATGGTCAAAATAATCACAAACAACAAAAAAAGTTAATAAATAATTACATCGCCTTAATATGAGGACGATTGCTGTAACCGTACATTCTTTGTACCTCTTTTACAATGATTTCTATCGTAGCATCATCATTATCTGCGTCATAAGACTGTTTTAAATTACTGTCAAAAAAAAACGCTATCGTTTGGTAAAATCTTGCTGTAACACCTCCTTTGTACTCTTTTATTATTTCGTAGCAATTATTTCCGGTCTCCCTGTTAATAAGCTTCATTAAAACTTTACCCTGGTACACTGACAAATTTGTTAGCGGGTCACTAAATTCTTTTTTAAGCTCTTTTTCTCTGGACTTAATGTAAGTTTTGCGATCATGATTATTTTTTACATCAGCTATTTTTTCATTTATATCATTCATCACTGCTCCTGCCCTTCGTGCATATGGATAGGTAACATATACAGCGTTTCTCAATCGGTTGTATTTTGCATTTGCCTGAATTTGTGCCGCAGTTAATTTTGCGTAGGTAAAAACAAATTCCAGCGTCTTCATTTCCAACGTATCGCCTTCATAAATAATCGCCTGTGTTTTGATAGTATCATTTAGGTTGGGTTGTTGCGCATACATTAACGGTATACTGCAAAGCAAGCAAGAAATTAGAAGCGTAAAAGTTTTTAAAAATAATTGCACTGGTATTACGGAAATATTTTTTATAACTAAAGTTCATAAATTAATACCGTAATCAGTTTAAAGTAACCTTAAAATTTTAATAAAAAGGGTGGTGGCGGTGAAGTCTTTCATCGTTAATGAACATCAGTCCGGGCTCTTTACGCAGTAATCCTCGTCATTTCGCTGACCTACATTTCTGTGGGGTACTTGCTTCAATCCCACCGCTCGTCAGCTTTAGTTCTTTTTTCGACAGCTAAGTTTTTGTGGATAGCTTTTTTATTCAGAAGAAGTATTGGCTTAGGCATTTGCCAGCAAAAACATATAGAAAACAAATGCCACGGATAAAGACAAGATGATACCAGATTGTATTTTTGAATATTTACCTCTTTGTAACATACTTAACACAAGGCCGGCAGCCATAATTACAAGCCCAATCCAAACTAAATTTATCAGTGGAAAAACATAGGCTTTTACGGTCACATAATCTATGAACGTATTAGATTCTTTTATACCTATCCTTATTTTTTTATTTTCATCAATTCCAATGAAACGTACAAATAAATTTTGCGCAAATACTGTATCATCTGCGTTTACGATACCTAAACTGTCAACCAATACCATTGGCCTTGCATTAAAAGTCTTTTTTTCTTTGGTTGTAACAGTGAGATCGGCCATTAAAGCAACCTGTCCGGGTTCAATATTATATTTTTTGTCAACGGGTTTATTTACAATCTTGTTTAATAATAAATAACCATTGCTGTAAAATGCAGTATCTCCCACATTCAATTTTGTTTCACTAAATTTTGCAGTGTCCTCTTGCTGACCTGTTTTATTTAATGCATAAGAGACGTAGGTAAAAATATCTCTAAACAGGTACGATTTTGTATCGGGATTACTGCTCATATTGTTGTCCTTCATTTGGTAAACATCTGGCTCTAAACCAAATTTTTCGATTGTTTTACCGGTTATTTTATCTTTACGCTCAAAATTTAATTTATAAAATTTCCTTCCTTTTTCATTACCCGAAGAATCTTTTAAAAAGGTTACTTTATAATCATCTAAACTTGCAGGCACTTCCCTTAGAAGCGTCAAATTTTCTTTTGGGTTATCAGCCTCTTTTGTCATTGGATCTTTGCCGCTGCCAGGCAAAACTATTCCATTGACTGAACTGCTACTAATAACTTTTTTGTTACCTGCGGAAATAAGTATACCAATAAGCATTAACATAAATCCAGCATGGGCTACAGGGCTGCCGGCTTTCATTATTTTTCCTTTTTGTACAGTCCAAATATAAAAGGCATTTGCTACCAATGAATAAATTACTGCAAAAGCAGCCACATATATAGCACCTAAAAACCCTGCGCCTTGTTTATAATATGTAAAAGGGTAAAAAATAATAAGCGCAATCATTATAAGAACAGATACCAAAGTTGGTAACCAGATTTGTTTTACCAGGTTTTTACCAGCTGTTGTTTTATATTTTAAATATTGAGTAATCGCTGTTAAAAAACCTAGTATTATGGCAACCAATACAATGACCTTGTTATAAGAAAACTCTATATCTTCCGGCGGTGCAACCTTAGTACCGAATATTTTATTATAAACGGGCACTGATGTTTTAGCAATAATAAATACAGCAGTTAAAAAGAATACCAACGAGCCTATATACATCCAGAATTCTCTGGAGTTGGTATTTTCCTCTTTATAAATCGTCGGTATTTTTTTATAATTCTTTGCAAGCAAATAAAGAGATGGAAATGCAAATGCAAAAAGGTAAAGTAAAATAAGCCCGTTCATAGCTTTAAAAGAAAATAATACCCCAAAAATTCTAAAAGAAATATCTTCACCAGCTTCTGTAAAAGCATGAACGGATGTATCGCCAAGTATACCTGTACGGGTAAGAAAAGTAGAATATAATATAAAAATAAATGTAAGAAACGCAAACAAATAACTCGCCCTTAACGAATGCCCTGTGGCTTTATAAATGACCATTGTGTGCATTCCCGCAATCAATAATAACCATGGCACAAGCGATGCATTTTCAACAGGATCCCAAGCCCAATAACCACCAAAGTTTAAAGATTCGTACGCCCATTTTCCACCCATCATAATACCAACGCCTAAAATGGCAGCGCTCATTAATGTATATGGTAAAGCTTCTTTTACCCAATCGCCATACCTTTTAGTTTGAATACCTGCATAAGCATAAGCAAAAGGAATAATGGTGGATGCGAAACCTAAGAATAAAATTGGTGGGTGAATAACCATCCAGTAATTTCTTAAAAGCACATTCAACCCCAAGCCATCTTTTATAAAACTTAGGTAATTGGCCCGTGCAAATATTGGAGCACTTATTTCGTTTCGGGTTAAACTAAATGGGCTGTTGCCAATCTTTATATTCCCAAAATGAATTCCCAAAATCATCATCAACAGAAAAAATTGCGCAAAACTTATAACAGACATTACTGGTGCTTCCCACTCCTTACTTTTTTTAATAAGCAAAATACCTAGCAATCCATGCCAGATGGTCCATAAAAGAAAACTTCCTTCCTGGCCTTCCCAAATGCATGACAATAAATATTTGTATTCCAACTCCAGCGATGCATGTTTGTATGCATACATATATTCAAATAAATGATTAGAGCATATATAAAGAATGCAGGCAAATATTACGAATACACTTGCGAGCTGTATGTAAAATGCAAGTCTTGCAGTTTTTAGCCAATTTTGTTTTTCAGTAATTTCAACAGTACGGGAGGCTTTAAAAAAAGATATAGTAGCAATAAGTGCAGCTACCAAAGAAAGTATAACGAAAAAATGTCCTATTTGTCCCGGTAATAAATGTTCCCCTTCAAATTTCATGTACGCTATTTTGAATCCTCAATTTGTTATTTCATAGATGTCTGCTCGTTCATATTATTCTGAAGTTGCTGCTTATCATCTTTGTATTTACTTGGACATTTCAGCAAAATGTCGCTACATTCAAAATGTTCTTTGCCCATTTTTCCCTTCATAACGAGTCTTTCACTTTTCTCAAGGTCAGAAGGTTTACTGTTGTGAAAAACAACTTTTGTTTTGCCTCCTAAGCTATCAACAGCATAAAAAGTAAGGTAATTAGGATTTTTAATTGCGTCGTATTCTACAGGTTGGGTTTTATCAAGTTTAGCTATAATATGTACGAATTTGCCCTGCTTTTCTTTTGCAGAGCCAATTGTATCGTATGTAGAAAAATCTGCAGAAAAACTAATCAAACCCACTATCAGTGCTGCAATTCCAACCAATAATATGATATGTGTTTTTTTCATTTTAGATATATTTTGCAAAGTTAATTCAATTGCGCAAGCCTTATTCTAATAATTGCCTAATTTTTGCTTTTAGTAAGTTTACGTAAGTCTTTTTAACCCTCAAAAATGGGCTGTTAATATTACAATTTTGCTATCATCTGTTTAATTTGCTCCCCTATCTTTGCAAAAATTTTCAAAAGAATAACAATGTCTGATCTTTCGCTATTTGACCCTAACTCTGTTGGCAACCCCGATAACAATATTTTTGGTCTCCCTTTTACTGAAGAAGAAGCGAACCTTGTAATCGTACCCGTACCATGGGAAGTTACAGTAAGCTATAATGCAGGCACTGCCCGAGCTGCAGATCATATATTTAATGCGAGCCTTCAGGTTGATCTATTTGATGACGAGTTCAACGACGAGTGGCGCAAAGGCTTTTACATGCGCAAACCCGATAAAAAAATTCTAACCAAAAGTGATTACCTGCGCAAGGAAGCTGAATTGTATATTAATTATATTTCTCATGGCGAAATCGTGATGGAAAATAAGTTTATGTGCAAAACGCTTAGAGACATAAATGAAGGAAGCCTATTGTTAAACAACTGGGTATACGAACAAACCCGTGATCTGCTTGAGAAAGGTAAAGTTGTCGGCTTGCTTGGCGGTGACCATAGTACGCCGCTTGGATTTTTTAAAGCCATTGCTGAAAAACATATTGAGTATGGCATTTTACAGATTGACGCCCATATGGATTTAAGAAAAGCGTACGAAGGCTTTAATTATTCTCACGCTTCTATTATGTACAACGCATTAGAACAAATACCACAACTTAAAAAACTGGTACAGGTGGGTATAAGAGATTACTGCGATGAAGAACTCGCTTACATGCAAAAGAGTGAAGGACGTATCGTTACATTTTTTGACAAAGACATTAAAGAAAGGCAATACGAGGGTGAAAACTGGAAAAACATAACAGACGAAATAATAGATTCACTGTCGCAAAATGTTTTTATAAGTTTTGACATTGATGGCTTAAACCCAAAACTCTGCCCACATACTGGTACACCTGTACATGGGGGCTTTGAAGTACAAGAAATATATTACCTATTTAAAAAATTATTAAAAAGTGGGCGAAAATTAATAGGGTTTGACCTGAATGAAATTGGTATAAGCCATGATGAGTGGGACGAAAACGTAGGTGCAAGGATTTTATACAAACTTTGTAATTTACTCACACAAAGCAATGCTGTCGGTGAATAATATTGTTATACCAATACCAAATGACCGTATTAAAACTTACAAGGTTGTTACATTTATTATTCTCACATTAAATTTTTTGGGTTTTGGTTACGTGTTTTTACAAACTAGCTCAACAGCCGCTACTCTTGCTATTATCGCATTAGTTTTAAATGCAGTGCCTTGGCTTTATTATCTTCTCAATAGAAAACATATAAAATCACCTGTTATAGAAATTACGTTGATAACAAGTGCATTGATGTGGTTATACTATGGTAATTTTTGGATGGGTATACTGTTGCTAATTTTTGCCTTTATGAGTTTTTTTACAAATAAAAAAACAGTCATTTTATTTAGCGAGACAGGCATTATTTACCCATCTTTTCCGATAAAAAAATATATTTGGATAGACGTAGCACAAGTAGTTTGGAAAGATGATATACTTACTATTGATTTAAAAGACAATAAACTATTGCAGTTTAAAATTGAAAAAGAATTTGCATTAGATTTTGATTGGGCTGAGTTTAATGAATGGTGCAAAAAAAAGTCTAATTAATTTTATTCTGTTTTCTTATTTTGCGAACATCATATTCCAAGTAGATAATTTATGTTAACCTTTGTTAGTTTTTAATTTTATTGCGGTTTTTTAAAACCACTTTACACTAAGTTTTTGCTTTCTGTATTGTATATAAGAAGCTTTCTGTAGTTAATATTTTCATACAATTTTATAGCAGTAGCTTTTTATAAAGTATTAAAATGATATTACATGCAAATCCCTTAAATGAAGTATTTACATCTAATTTTAGCTTTATTTTTACTCTCGTCATTTGCGGTGTGGCAACCAAGTTATGAAGTGGCTCAAAAAACAGCCAAGGCAAAACACCAATTAATTCTACTTAATTTTTCAGGTTCTGACTGGTGTGGTCCATGTATTCGTATGTACAATGAAATTTTTAACGACAGCGACTTTTCAAGAATGGCTGATACAAGTCTGGTATTGATAAATGCTGATTTTCCCCGTAAAAAGAAAAACCAGTTAGCTGCTGATAAGCAAAAGCAAAACAATTCATTGGCAGATAAATATAATCCTGAAGGGAAATTCCCTTACACGGTTTTATTAACCGCAGATGGTAAACTAATTAAAACATGGGATGGATTGCCAGATGAAAATGCCGTAAAATTTACTGCAATGGTAAAAAGTATTTGCAATGCAAATAAATAATACAACTGCAAAAGAATTTAAAAAAGCTGAAAAGCTGATGGGCAACATGTTTGAGATAACAGTTGTGGCTGTGGAGGAAAACTCGGCTCACAAACAAATTGATATTGCCATCAATGAAATTAAAAGGATAGAAAAACTCTTAACTACCTACAGCGATAACAGCCAAACAAATCTTATAAATAAAAATGCAGGAATAGTGGCCGTAAAGGTTGACAGAGAAGTTTTTGATTTGATAAAAAGATCTTTAAAAATTTCGGCTTTAACAGATGGGGCTTTCGATATTACTTATGGCTCTGTTGATAAAAGCCTTTGGAATTTCGATAAAAGCATGACATCGCTTCCCGATGAAAATATAGCAAAGGCTTCTGTGCGTTTAATTAATTACCAAAATGTGTTGTTAGATGAAAATAACTGCAGTGTAATGCTAAAAGAGAAAGGCATGCGCATTGGCTTTGGCGGCATTGGCAAAGGTTATGCAGCAGAAAAAGCTAAAGCATTGCTTATGCAAAATGGCGTAAGTAATGGGATAGTAAATGCTGCCGGTGACTTAGCTGCTTGGGGGTTGCAGGTAAATGGAAAGCCCTGGACTATTGGTGTCGCAAATCCAAATAATTCAACCCTGCCTTTTGCATCGTTAGCAATATCAGATATGGCTGTTGCTACT
>JBBRPX010000035.1:0-21530 GCA_038227505.1 Chitinophagales bacterium | reverse complement strand
CTATGAATGGTTTAGAGCTTGCATCTACAGTTAGTACAAGTGAATTTTATACGTGTGGAGAAGAGAACAGCGAAACACGAATAGCTGTTTTGGACGTCGGAATAAAAAAGAACATATTAAATTGTTTGGTTGAGAGAGGTGTCTTTGTAAAAGTATTTAATGCAAGAACAACTTTTAAGGAGATGGAAACATTTTTACCGGATGGTTATTTCATTAGCAACGGACCAGGTGATCCGGCACCGATGGATTATGCCATAGAAACAGTAAAAAATATTTTAGCTTCTGAAAAACCATTGTTTGGAATTTGCCTCGGACACCAATTGCTAGCATTGGCAAACGGAATTCCTACTTTTAAAATGAAACATGGTCATAGAGGATTAAACCATCCTGTTAAAAATATAATAACTGGCAAAAGCGAAATCACTACACAAAATCATGGATTTGGGGTAGATGCTGATGCAATAAAAAATAGTGATCGTATAGAAATAACGCATTTAAATTTAAACGACAACAGCATTGAAGGAATAAGAGTAAAAAATAAAAAAGCTTTCTCAGTTCAATATCATCCTGAAGCCACGCCGGGTCCACATGACAGCAGATATTTATTTGATGATTTTGTGGCGATGATGAAAAAGTAAAAGGATAATATATCAAACAAAGAATTGCAGTTACAAACAACTATTATGAAAATCGCAATTATCAATGGACCAAACTTAAATCTGCTTGGTAAAAGAGAACCCGAGGTTTATGGCAATGAAACTTTTGAAGACTATTTAGAAAAATTGAGAATTATTTTTCCTGACATTGAATTTGAATATTTTCAAAGCAATATCGAAGGAGAATTAGTAACTGCTTTGCAAAATGCAGGTTTTACTTTTGATGGAATTATACTTAACCCAGGTGCATATACACATACTTCAATAGCAATAGGGGATGCGGTTGCAGCTATCAGTTCAAAAGTAGCAGAAGTTCATATATCTAATATTTTTGGTAGAGAAGAGTTTAGAAAACATTCTTATGTATCTGCAAAATGTGTTGGTGTTATAAGTGGCTTGGGTTTAAAAGGCTATGAGTTAGCTGTAAACTATTTCACAAATACTCAAAAATAAAAATTACAAATTTTAATCTTTGCAAAACCGGTTGGCTATTTCAAAAATCATTTTTTTATAATTTTCCAGACTCTCAAACTGGTTTTGAATAAAACTGTTGTCTTCTAAACTACCCAACACTTTATTCATCTCAATATTGTTTTCATACACCATTTTTCGGTAAGGATTTATATAATCTTTTTCTCTCGATTTTAAAATCCCTTCCGTCATCCATTGTTTTGTTGACAGCGTTTCGCTTAATAATTTTTCGAACAATTCTTTTGTAAATTGTTTGTTAGTAATATGTAGGATTTCTAAAAGTGAGCAAAAGGCATGTTCCAACAAATCTGTATGGTATTTTTTTCCTTCTTCTTTGTAGCGTATATGTATGGCGTTCCAACTATTAATATTATCTAAAACAATATCATTTTTTAGTTGTTTAAATGCAACATTTGTCATTAATTGCCCACCAATATTTATCCATTCTGTTCTACTTAATATAACATTTAAAGATACTTTTAAGTCCTCAAAATTCTTAAATTCATTTGTATTGATGTGTCTTATTAATGCTGTCATACCATAAAACTGTATAATCTCTTTAAAGACTTTTATTGATTGAGGTACTTTTATAATGGTCGTTATTCTATTTGTGTTTTCTAAACCAATAGCAGTTGCTGTATCATTTTTTTCAGGGGTTAAATTTTCTAAAAATGAAACTGCCTGAAATATCTCATTGATAGTATCTGGTGCCAGGTAATTGTATTCTATTAACTGAATTTTTTCGGTACGCTTGTCTCTGTCTTTATACTTCCATGCATTTCGCTCAAGTGCGTACATATTGTACATAAACCAATATGCTGGCATTATAACCAGCTGGTCGTTTGCTACATCATTACTGATCAAGCTGAATGGAATTGTAATATTTAGTTCTGCCGGGAAATCACCTTTAGTAATAATGGTAAACGATGCAAATTTTGAATTGTGCTTTAGACTAACGCATAATCCCGGCCAAAAACCGCGTCCTGCCTGTATTTCACCGTCTGCACCTCTACTGTTATGATTACTGCCAATAGTTGCACCTGCCGCCATATTACTTTGCCCCATAATAAGTGCAGCGCATAAAAATGAATTATTGTGATGTTGTTCGTGGTTAGGAAAAATAAGAGAATTTAAAACCTCGCAGCATGAAATGGTAGAGTTGTTGCCAAGATAAGAATTGATTAACCTGGCACCATATTTTAATTGAGAATGAGATGCCAATATAAAACGAACCGCTTTTACACCATAAAAAATTCGGCAACCAAATCCTACAATTCCATTTACGAGTTCGCAACCTTCTCCTATCTGTGTTTTTCTTTCAGCATCACTGTTAATTGTTACGTTTTTTATTTTATTGGCTCCCTTTAAATAGGCATCACTTCCTATCCAAACATCTTTTAAAATACCACAATTTTTTATGACGGTGCGTTTTCCTACTTTTCCATAATAGCCTCTTTTATCATCTAGTTCTTTCTGAGTAAATTTTTTAAACTGATCCATCAATTTGTCGTCATCTCGATACTTACTCCACATGTACGCATCTCCGGGTAACATACCATTAAAAGGCAAAATACTTCTACCACCGTTTTCGTTACAAACTTCCACCCAACTTCTTATGCTCTCGTCTTCACCTTCTTTAATGATGCCATTGCCAAATTTTGAATGATCTGTACATGCAAGTTCATTCAGGTTTGCCATCATTACATCTTCCGCAATAATATAATGGCTTAAATAATTTACATTATCGATGCAAATATTATCTCCGAGGTCGCAGCTGATGATAGTACTGTTGTATAAGCCCACCGCCATTCTAAAATTGTGGAATTCTCTATAAAGTGGTTGTAGAACTCCTATACGTACGAGTCCATAAAATTTACAATTCTTTATTAATGTCGCATTAAAATTTTCTGAAACCTGCACATTGTTCCAGTTGTCAGAAGTATTTCGATTGTGGATAAGCGTATCTAATTCTAATGTCGTAAGCGCACGGTACTTTCTACCATCGTTTTGTATATCTCTTATGTGATATTCATTTTCACCATCCGGAATATACTTTGGCTCCATAAAATTATAGCCAAGTTCCGTAACAGGATGTGTTTGAATAATATTCATATGTTATTGTCTATTGAAAATTTATAGTGACTGTTTTTACCTTATTCTATTATTGCATTTTCCAGTCAGGAATTCTTCCTGGCGTATATGGTGCACCTTTTTGTTCTAATTGAATTTCTATTTTTTTTATTTCTTCACCAATTAATTTAACCTCACTAAGTACGGGCGAAAATTGCTTGGCTGCTACTGTGTAAGAATTCACATATGAATTTGTTGGAGATGATGTTGTATTCATTAAGTTTTGCATAATATCTCCAATTCTTGATGATACTGAAGTTGGTGCTTCAAATTCTCTTTTAGTTAATGCTTCATCGCCATTTAGAATTATATCAGCAGCTAATAATCTATTTTCTAACTTGAAAATATCTTTCATTATTGATTGATCAACATTTGCCGTTAACAAAGTTGCTTCTTTTATAAATTTTAATTTATTCTCAAGTTCACTACGATAACTATTAGTACCATCAAGGGCACGTTTAAGTTCAGAAACTTTCTTACCAAAATCAGCTAACACTTTTCTGTCTGTTATCGGTAATGCAGCCATATTTAAAGATTCAATGGTAAAAGGCTGTGCAGGAACAAGCTCAGTAAAACTGCCATCTTCAAATTTACTTAATGCAACATTGTAACTACCCTGCATAACAAAAATACCTCTGGCTCTTGAGCTAAATACATTTGTTTCGTCCTGCGCAGAAAAGTTTATTGGAGACTTTGCATCATCTCTAAAATCCCAGGTAATTCGGTTCAACCCTTTTTTTACAGATGTTTTTAATCTTCTAACTACATTGCCTGTTTCGTCAGTAATAGTGAAAAGTAGGTAAGGAGAGGGCTGTGCATCTTCCATTCTTAAAGAGTCTAAAGAAGGGTAATATGGAGCATCTCCTTTTTTTATTTTTTCATTCTCTGCTTGTTGTCTTTTTTCTTTTAAAGTTTTTATATCATTTTTAATAAAGTAAGTAAATACTGTTCCAGGTTTTGGGTTTGGAGTGTTCCAATAACTTTCTCCCTGAAAACCTTTATCTCTATTACCCAAAGGAGTTGATTCCATATACATCCACGCTTTTTTAATAGGAGAAATAAAAGCAATTTTTTGTAAATCTTCTTTCTTTAAATTTCTCAAAGGACTATAGTCATCCAATACATAAAACCCACGACCAAAAGTAGCAATTACAAGGTCGCTTTCTCTCTTTTGTATTTCCATATCTTTTACTGCAACTGTTGGCAAACCTCCTTTTAATTGTGTCCAATTAGCACCACCGTCAATTGAAAAATAAATGCCGAATTCAGTTCCCGCAAAAAGTAAATTTGAATTTACATTATCTTCAGCAACACAGTAAACAGTGCCCCTTGATGGTAAATTATTTTGAATAGGTAACCATGTTTTTCCACCATCTGTTGTTTTAAAAAGATATGGTTTAAAGTCACCATAACGATGGTGATTAAAAGTTACGTAAGCAACATTTTTGTCTTTGTGTGAAGCTATTATCTTGTTTACATAAGTACGTTCAGGAACGCCAGGAATGTTATCAATCTTACTCCAAGTTTGTCCACCATCTTTGGTTATATGAATCAATCCATCGTCTGTACCAACGTATAAAATATTTTCATCTAAAGGTGATTCAGCAATGCTTGTTGTTTGTCCATAAACATCGGTTGATTGGTTTTTAGCAACTGCGTCTACTGACCATACTTTGCCCATTACCTGCAATTTATTTCTGTCAATGCCACGGCTCATATCTCCACTAATAGTTTTCCAAGTACTGCCTTGGTCATCTGTCCTATAAACTTTATTTGCACCGAAATATAAACGTTTGTGGTCGTGTTGAGATATAAGCATTGGGGCATCCCAATTCCATCTTAATCCGCCTTCTCCAGCAGCTTCTATTGGCTGGATATTTACTTTTTCTCCCGTTATTTTATCATACCTAACTATACCACCATATTGCGATTCTGCATATACAATATTAGGATCAACATAATCCGCTTGGCTTTCAAAACCATCGCCACCATTGGTTATAAACCAATCGCTGTTTACGATTCCATTCTCGCTTTTAGTACGGCTTGGTCCACCTAAGCTAAAATTATCCTGAGTTCCGCCATAAACATTGTAAAATGGAAAACTATTATCAAGCGATACTTTATAGAATTGTGTGATAGGAAGGTTGGCTTTAAAGTTCCAGTTTTGTGCAGCATCATAAGTTTCATACAAACCTCCATCGCAGCCCTCTATCATGTGTTTGGTGTTTGCAGGATCAACCCATATAACATGGTTATCTACGTGCTTATTTTTATCGCCAATATTTTTAAATGTTTTACCACCATCCTCACTTACCTTGGCATTGGTATCCATCGCATAAATCTTATCTATATCTTTTGGGTCACAAAAAATTTCCTGATAGTAATTTCCACTGTTGTAAAACGGACCTCTCTTTTCCCAACTTGCCCCACGATCTGTAGACAAAAATAATCCCCCTTTTGCTTTGTCTGTTGTTTCTACGATTGCGTATATATAATCAGGATTTACAGGGCTCATTGCCATTCCTATTCGGCCAATATTTACATCTGATGGAAGACCCTTCATCATTTTATTCCAGGTAGTTCCACCATCTGTGCTTTTGTACATAGCACTTTCAGGTCCACCACCAATATATGAATATATTTTACGCTGCCGCTGATGGGCAGCTGCATAAATAGTATTTGTATTTCTCGGGTCAATCATTACTTCATTAAAACCGGTATGCTCGCTTACAAATAATATCTGCTTCCAGTTTTTTCCCCCATCTGTTGTTTTATAAATCCCTCTTTCGCCGCCACTGTTCCATAATGGACCATAAGCAGCAACGTAAACAATATCAGAATTAGTTGGGTCAACTGCAATTTTGCCAATATGTTCAGAAGATTTTAAGCCCATATTTTTCCAGCTTTTGCCCGCATCTTCACTTTTGTAAACGCCGTCGCCATAACCAACTACCCGCTGGTTGTTATTTTCTCCGCTGCCTGCCCATACGGTATTTGTGTTAGATGGATCAATCGTTACACAGCCCATTGAAAAAGAGGCTTCATTATCAAAAAGCGGTATAAACGTATTGCCGGAATTGTTTGTTTTCCATATCCCGGAATTTGCTGTGGCTATATAATATTCAGAAGTATTTTTTGGGTTAACGGCAAGATCAACAATTCGACCTGACACCAATGCCGGCCCAATGTTTCTAAATTTTAAACCACTAAATGTGGAAGACTGACCATTATCATTATTTTTTGCTTTAGCAGTATCTGTAATTAACTTTTTTTGTGCGTACAGCTCACTACTTAATGTAATACTTAATAATAAAATAACAGACGAAGCTATAGTTTTCATAAATTTTAAATTTTTAGTAGTGGAAATTACTCAACAAAAGTGAGATAAAATGTATTTTAAGAATATAATTAAATGCCACCTCCTTTTATAAAATGATTCGATGTTAGAGAGATCTGGATTTTTGCAGATTTAAACTTTATGGCAGATTATGAGACTTTATTTAAATTTCTCTTTTTACAAAAATATATTAGTGTAATTTTTATATTTTCAATTTTAAGGGTATCCAAATTTCTTCTTCAGAAGATGGATCATCATTTTTATATTTTCCTCCAAGCACTTTAAAATGTGGTCTTGCATCTAATATATATTGATCATTAGTTGGTAACCATTTTTGAAAAATATACTGATTGGTCCTGTTATCTGCATTGCTGCCCTTGTGTAAAAAAACTGCATACAAACCGGCATGAATTATAAATGTTTCCAAATCTGAAGGAACTTCTTCAAACGATGATACTTCTGCTGCTGCCCATTTTGTAAACTGAATTGATGGATCAAATTGGGTAAAATTATAATCTGCATCATAAACATGTACTGAAAATAAATCGGTAGAAATTTTATTTTTTATTTCCTTTAACGAGGCATAAAACTTTTCCAAAGTTGACCGGTTTTATCTTCTATAAAGTTCATTTTAAAACTGCACTAATTAATTTTTTTCTCTTTAAGATTAATAATAGTTAGCTGCACAAATGCTTATTTAAAAACAAATTTATTGTATTGTTTTTAAGAAGGCAGATAATAAAAGTTGAAGAAAGATTTCAGGTTGCGCATAGCCCGAATAGAAGCGGCACCGAAGCAAAGCGAAGGTAAAGCGTATAGCCGGAAACCAATGCCTGATTATCTTTCAAGGTTGATGCTTCTAATTTATTTTAAAAAAGATATTACATCGGCGAGGGTTACCGGAAATTGTTTATCATCTATTTCAACAACTATTAAATAACCGTTTGCGCCCCCTGCATTTTTTATGGCTTGTGCAAATAAAAGTTGATCGCTGGTTTGCAAAAAACCGGTTTTGTTGTTCCAGATTTCTTTTGTGCAAAGGCAGCCTGCAGTTGGTGTGTAAGGTGAATATAATTTTGTCGTGTAGAAGGCAGTATCTAATGTGGTGCCGTGTGCAATAATTTCTGTACGGCCGGCTTTGCCTGCATAAAACGAACCATAGATGGGATGATAATTTTTAAAGTTATCCGGCAATAACTTTTTATAGTTTTCAAGATCCCACACTGAATCTACTAAACTGCTGTCTTTGCAAAAATGCGAAGCCTTGAATTCGTATGGCACAGTGAGCTGCACGTTTGTTGTAGGCCCAATAAAAAAACTTTTAGATGTATCGAAACCATCCATTCTAAAAATACCCTGAGGCGTATTGCCATTGGTTATATAGCCTGGCATATTACCTGCACTTCGGGCAAGCTGGCCCACAGCGAAGAAATTTCCATCTATGTTTTTTATAAAATTTCCATCAACACTTCTTACTAATGCAAGACCAGGAAAATTTCTGTTTTTTCTTTGAATACTGATTACTAAAACCTGACCTGGTAAAAAAGTTTTCTTAAAAAAAGTTTTTATGGAAGGTGAATTAATTTTATTGTTGTAATTTTTTATTTGCTCTGTAAGCTCATACAGTATTGCATTATCTCCATCTTTAGAAAGTAATGATGTTGTCTGCTGCAGCATTAATTTTCTGTCTAAAATTGTGCTGGCAGGTAAAATATAATAGGCCGCCATTGCCATTAATTTTACATCGTCAGTTGCATTTTTAAAAACGGGTTTTATTTGCCCTGCATATTTGTTTGGATATTCAGTATTTATTAATTCGAGTATAGCTTTTTTAAAAGCGTTACTACGGGGAGCAATATTACTGACAGCTTCATCTATTCTACTTGTTACAAATGGTGGATTGTATTTTATCAGGTTGATGTTATTGATGCTGTTTATCCACGCCTCTTCCGTATTATTATCAAGTGGTAATGCAAGTGTTTTGTTGATGGATTTTACAATATTGTTGTAAAAAACAGTTCGCTTTTCTTTGAGTGCATCTTTAAAATAAGGTCCATTATTTTGCGCCTCAGCAGAGATTGCAATACCTAACAGGAACACTAGAATTAAAATTTTTTTATTTATTATTTTACTGTACATATTGTGTTAGAAAAGCCTGTATTTTATTAAATGAATCGGTAAGGGTTGCGCCTGCCCAACCATGACTTTCGTTTGGATAAAAAACATACTGTTGCGATATATTAAATGAAATAAGTTTATCTCTTAAAGTTGTGGCCTGTGTAACTTTTACAAGCGGATCTACACCGCCATGTAAAATAATGGTTGGTACTGCCTGAGCATTTGCAAAAGTTATTGGACTGCTCTGGCCATAAGCAGAGGCATTAGTTGTAGGTGTTGCGCCATTAAACAGTTGGGCTATAGAAGATGGCGGCGCAAACGCAGAAGCAGGGTCGTTGTACATGGCTGCCATATCTGTTGGGCCAAAGAAATCTACCACTGCTTTTATTTTTACCGGGCTGTTGTATTTATAAGCCTGTAACAGTGCCAAATGCGAGCCTGCACTTACTCCTAGTAAAACAAATTTATCAGAAATTTGAAACTCATTCCTTTTGCTGAAGATATAATCCAACGCTGCTTTTACATCGTTTTCCTGCGTAGGAAAAGTTGTGGTTGCATTTACTGCAAGCCTGTAATTTATGTTGATGATTGCATAGTCAGGTAATCGTTTTTTAAGTGTATCTAAATATACGTTTAATTCAGTTTTATCACCTGTGCTCCATCCACCACCGTGAATCATGATCATAACTTTTGTAGTCAAACTACGTCCGATTGGTAAATACACATCCATCTTTTGTAAAGGGTCTGTACCATAAGAAATATCTATAATTGTACTTGATGCAATTCCTGTTAGTGGTGTAATAATGCTTCCTCCTTCTGAAAAATTTTTTTGGCAAGAAAATAATAGGAGCGCTGTAATACAAAGGAAAAAAAATCTTTTCATAAAATATGATCTTTTAAATTTTATTTTAAATCCAGTTTTATCTGCAACTCATCAAACTGTTTATCATCAATTGTGCTTGGTGCATCGATCATAACATCTCGGCCACTATTATTTTTAGGGAAAGCAATAAAATCACGAATGCTTTCGCTACCGCCTAAAATAGCACAAAGCCTATCGAAACCAAATGCCAGCCCACCATGTGGCGGCGCACCATATTCAAATGCTCCGAGTAGAAATCCAAACTTATGTTCTTGTTCGGCTTCATCCATTCCCAAAGCAGCAAACATTTTTTGTTGTAATTCTTTTTGAAAAATACGAATACTGCCACCACCAATTTCATTGCCATTTAACACCATATCATAAGCGTTTGCTTTTATGTTTGCATAAGGATGTTTAAGGTATTCTGCAGCATTATCAATTGTAGGATTGTTGTCAATCATGGTAGCAATATCGCTCGGCTTTGGCGATGTAAATGGATGATGTCTTGCTACCCATCTGTTATCTTCCTCCGCATATTCAAACAAAGGAAAATCTAATATCCAAAGCAATTTAAAATCATCTGCCTTACGTAACCCAAGCGTGGCACCCATGTGCATACGAAGGTCGCTTGCAGCTTTTCTTGTACGTTCTTCAGCACCTGCAACTATCAAAATTAAATCGCCTCCTTTTGCATTTGCAGCTTTTGCAATAGCTTTTAATTTTTCTGCATCATAAAATTTATCAACGCTGCTTTTAAAAGTACCATCTGCGTTACATTTAATAAATACCAACCCTTTCATTCCTATTTGAGGGCGCTTTACCCATTCAGTAAGTTCATCTGTTTGTTTGCGGGTATATTCGCTACAACCTGCAACAGCAATAGCTATAACTGTTTCCGCCTCGTCAAATACTTTAAAGTCAACGCCGTTTATAAGGTGGGAAATATCTGGGTAAACTTCAAAAGAAACCTCACCTAAATCCTCTCCAAAGGAGACCTCACCCCTAACCCTCTCCAAGGGAGAGGGAGTTGTAGACTCTAAATTATTTTGAGCGTTCGTTTTAATTTCAAGGCTATCGGCTCCCTCTCCCTTGGGAAGGGCGTGGGGTGAAGTTTTAAAAGTATGAGAAGGAAATTTTAAGTTACACAACTTCATATCAAACCTAATATCTGGTTTGTCGTTACCAAAAGTCCACATTGCGTTCATCCAAGTCATGCGTTCAATGGTTGCTGTGTAGTCTATCTTTTTTACATCTTTAAAAATTCTACGCACCAGTCCTTCAAACATTTGTAAAATATCTTCCTGTTCTACAAAGCACATTTCACAATCTATCTGTGTAAACTCTGGCTGCCTATCTGCACGCAAATCCTCATCTCTAAAACATTTTACAATTTGGTAATAACGGTCGTAACCACTCACCATTAATAACTGTTTAAATGTTTGCGGCGATTGTGGCAAAGCATAAAATTGTCCTGCATTCATGCGGCTTGGCACCACAAAATCTCTTGCACCTTCGGGCGTACTTTTTATAAGAAAAGGCGTTTCAATATCCATGAAATTATTTTCATGCAAATAATTTCTCGTACTTCTACCCACCGCATAACGCAATTCCAAATTTTTCTTAATCGCATTTCTGCGAAGGTCTAAATAACGGTATTTCATCCGCAGTTCATCACCACCATCCGTTTCGTCCTGTATAGTAAATGGTGGAGTTATCGATTTATTTAATATATTAAAACTGCTCACTGCAATTTCGATATTACCGGTTGCAATGTTTGCATTTTTGCTGCTGCGTTCGCTCACTTTTCCGGTAACCTGTAATACAAATTCACGACCCAATGGATTTTTATCTAAAACCTCATTTAAACTTTCATTAAAAAGTAATTGTGTAATACCATATCTGTCCCTTAAATCCACAAACGTAATGCTGCCAAATTTGCGCACTGTTTGCACCCATCCGGCAAGGGTTACTTCTTTATTTACATCGGGCATTTTTAACTCGCCGCAGGTGTGAGAACGAAACATATTTTAATATTTGTGCGAAGATAAAAGAAAAAAAACAGCCTCCCTAAATCCCACAGAGGAGTGACTTTGCAAACCCTATAATTAAATTCAACCTTATAATTTTAATTTTATAAAGTAAATACGTTGGGGCTGTCATTAGTGGATATTTATGCAGCAGTTGTTCGGTCTCCTTCGCTGTACCGTATCATTGTGCATGCATAAGCGCCTGTTGGCGCATGCATACACAATGATACATCGCTCAGTCTGCCGCAGCCCTTCAGCCGAAGAATATTTTTCAGCTTTTATCAACCATGTAGCAATGCAAGTTTCTTACTCCTAGGTGACCACCACAAATAAAACCATCCAAGAATTGAAATGCCAATACTAAAAGGAATTACTGCTAATTGCTTGTACGAGTAGGCAGCATAAAATAATTTTGTATCAAAACCTGCAAACTCGCTTATCATCCAATACGAGTTGGCGCATATCCAAAACACAATGGCGACGTTATGAGTGAGTTCACTAATCACTTCCCTATTGCGGTATGCAATTACAATGGCAATAATGAGTGTGGGGAAAATCATTAAAATACCCAAAGGCTTCCAAACAAGGCACCAGCTAATATCTTTTAACAACCAAAAAACGATGTGTAAATTTTCCATTTTTCTGTAGCGTAATGGAATGTTATATGCTTGATCTTCGGGCATGTAATTATTATATTTATTTAAAAAAAATAAATATAATAAAAAACGACATGCTGTTGCATTTCTACAAGTTGTTTATCTGGTATTATAAAATCAAATGCGGTACAAACCTGCTCTTATTATCAGTAATCAAAGTGTTGGCTTCTCTAATGCCGATGCCTGCTGCCTCTTGTCCTATTATCCAACTTCCAATTACAGGGTAATTGTTATCAAAATCAGGCAGTTCGAAGAGTTGCTGATAAATAAAACCCTCTTCCCCATATTCACCATTCGTTTTTTCTATAGTGCCATAATGTTTTACCATTTCTATATTTGCGCCTTCACGAGATAGAATTGGCTTTTTTACATAATCTTTCATTCCATTGTCATCGAAGTAAGCGGGTAATAAATATTCGCAGTCTGGGTTTAATTCCCATAAAATTGGTAATATAGCCTTGTTAGAAAGTATCATTTTCCAGCTCGGTTCTATCCAAAAAACATTGTTTGAGTCTTCTAAAATATTTTCTCCAAATTCTTCTGATGTAAGCCATTCCCATGGATATAGTTTGAAAATATTTCTAATACTTTCATCTTCCATATCCACAAATTGTTTGGCATTTTCATCCCAGCCAATATCATCTATAAAAACCAGTTTTGTTTCGATCCCTGCCTGTATTGCACAGTCCCGCATGTATTCCGTATTTGTAAGATCTTCAAGTGTTTCTTTAAGACAAGTAAAATGTAATTTACCCGGTTGCAAATACACTTTTAAATATTTCCAGTATGCAATTAATTTTTCGTGAATGCTGTTAAACTGGTCTTTACTCTTATCAAAATCCTGTAGCCAAAACCATTGCACAATTCCTGCTTCGTACAGGCTTGTTGGTGTATCTGCATTAAACTCCAGCATTTTTATTTTGCCGTTTTTAAAACACAAATCAAACCTGCCGTAAATACTAGGTACATCGTCGTTCCAGGTTTTTTCTACGTAATCAATATAATTTTCGGGTATGTGAAATTTGCTGTACAATTTATTATCAATAACATGTTGTACTGATTTTAAACAAAGCTCCCACAAAGTATTGGTTGCTTTTTCTATTTGCTCAATTTCGTTTAAAGTAAAACTGTAATAAGCGGTTTCGTCCCAATAAGGAACATCGGTTGTATGAAAACCAAAACCTAATTTTTCAACTGCTTGTTGCCAGTTATTTCGGGGAGAAGTTTGTATACGCTGCATTTTTTGAATTACGAATTACGAATTTTGAATAACGAATGAGGAGATATTATTGAATTTAATGTTCGTGTAATTATGAATTATAATTCACGAATTATGGGCTCAATCTTTTGTCTTTGATCTTTTGTCTTTTTGAACAAATCAGCATTCACAGCTAGCTCCCAACACTGTAACCACCTCGTCCAAAACCTCCTCTTGTTACGCCGGCTTTATATCCATTGCTGCCAATGTTTGAACCCTTTGGTATGGCGCCTGAATAATAACCTGCACGGCTATAACTACCGTTGTTGTAATTGCCATAGGGTCTAAAAGCGTAGTACCAAAGCGCAACACCAAGCATTCCACTACCGTGGTGCGTTCTTGCGTAAGGCGCCGTGCTATCGCCACGCACATAAGTTTTATTACCGCTGCCCCACTCCGGTTCCTTCTTTTTTTCCTGGCAACTTGCCAGCGCAACTGTAATTAAAATGAGTTGTATAGTTTTAGATTTTTTCATTAAAATTTATTTAGAATATTTTGGCCTTTCCTTTTCCCCAATCGTTGCTCCCCACTTTCCATTTCCCTATTTCACGGTAATAAAAATTTCGTAATCCTTTTTTACGGCAACCTTTTTTGTATCTCCTTCGCTATTTTCTGCAGTGGTATTTTCAATACCTAATGCAGGTACAGTATCTCTGTGTTCAATATCTTTTAATTTATTTCCTTTTACCCACACCGCATGTTTAGTAATTAAAATGTCATTCATACTGTCTAAATGATCTATTGTTAGACTACTCTCTACTGATCCATTTTTGTTTACTTCATTGGTAAGATCTTCCTGTTTTTCTTCTTTGCAGGAAGATAAAATAGTTATAAAAACCAATGTTAAAATCAACGTTTTTAAATTGCTCATTTATCTTTTTTTATAGATGTAAAATTACATTAAGAAAGGCAGAAGTGAAACTAACTGCCTTTACCATTCGTAATATTTTCGATGTCTTTAAATTTCCTGTCCCCTCAATAAATCTTCAAAAACTTCTCTTCTTCTAATGATTCTTGCATCACCGTTTTCTATTAATATTTCTGCAGGTTTTAAGCGGCTGTTAAAGTTAGATGACATTTCAAAACCGTAAGCACCGGCATTGTAAAACACTAAATAATCTCCCTCACGTACTTCGGGTAGTGCACGGTCCCACGCAAATGTATCCGTCTCGCAAATATTACCAACAATGGTGTAAATACGTGATGTACCATTGCTGTTGCTTACATTTTCAATGTGATGATAAGCATCGTACATCATTGGTCTTATAAGGTGGTTAAAGCCACTATCAACACCAACAAATACGGCAGAGGTTGTTTGTTTAATTACGTTGGCTTTTACAATAAGATAACCGCATTGGCTTACAAGGTATTTTCCCGGCTCAAACCAGACTTGTAAACTTTTACCGGTCTCAGCTTCAAAAACCTTAAATGCTTCAGCTACTTTTTCGCCTAATAAATTCACATCTGTTTCTTTATCTCCGGGTTGGTAAGGCACTTTAAAGCCGCTGCCCAAATCAATGTATTTTAATTCAGGAAAATGCGTAGCCATGCTAAACATTACATCCAGTCCTTCTAAGAAAACATTGATGTCTTTTATTTCACTTCCTGTATGCATATGTATACCTTCTACATGCAAACCAGTAGCTTTTACAATACGCTCTATATGCCTAAGCTGGTGAATAGAAATGCCAAATTTGCTGTCTATATGACCTGTTGAAATTTTATAATTTCCGCCTGCTAAAATATGAGGGTTTAAGCGAATGCAAATAGGGTAGGAGTTACTGAAACGATTTCCAAATTGTTCTAAAATTGATATGTTATCTATATTGATGTTTACGCCTAATTCTTTTGCTTCTAATATCTCTTCAAAATCAACACAGTTAGGTGTATATAAAATATTCTCTTTTTCAAAACCTGCCATCAGCCCAAGTTTTACCTCGTTAATACTTACACAATCAAGCGAAGCGCCTAAGCTGTGTACGTAACGCAATATATTAATATTAGTAAGCGATTTGCAGGCATAAAACATTTTTGCATTGCAATTGCTAAATGCGTGTGTAAGTTTTTCATATTGCTGTTTTATACTTTCTGCATAATAAACATACAATGGCGAACCGTATTGGTCTGCCAGGCTTTTTAAAGATTCATGTGAGAGTTGTTGATTCATTTTTTGTTGATTAGATTGTTAACGGTATTTAAAATTATTAAAATAAAAAAGCATTTCCTTTTGAGAAATGCTTTCTGTAAAAAATCTTTGTACGCTGATATTTTAAGACGCTTCCTCGATGTCAGTTTCTTTCTGTTTATCCTGTTTTATCGCTATTTCTTCCTCTGTAATTTCTGTTATCATTATTTGCTCGCCTTCAACTTCAGATTCAGTATCAGATGCATGTATGTGAGTAGGCACTTCATTTTCAACAATGTGCAACGAACCCATTTCTCCGCCGGTTACATCATGTTCATATATTATTTCTTCACCCTGCAGTTCCATATTACTTACCTCTGTTGCTTTTACAACTTCGTTTAAATATACTTCATTTATTTTAGGCAATTCATCAGCGCTGTTTATACCAAAATAATCCATAAAAGATTTTGAAGTTGCATAAATCAATGGTTTGCCAACAGCATCTTCATTGCGACCGCTGATGATAACTAAATCTTTTTCTAACAACTTTTGTACAGCATAATCGCAATTTACACCACGTATACTTTCAATCTCGCTTTTAGTAATGGGTTGCTTGTAAGCAATAATGCTTAATGTTTCCAACGATGCTGTGGACAATCTTTTTATAAACTTATCACCGTTTATAAGTGCAACAGTTTTATGGTACTCAGGTTTTGTAAGAAACTGCCATCCACCGCCACTCTGTTTTAATTCAAAAGCGTAAAATTCTGAATCGTATTTTTCTTTTATACCATTTATGGCTGCATCAACTTGGTCAGTATCAGCACGGTCTTCAATAAAACCTAAGGCTGTATTAATATGCTCAGTAATTTCTACTGCAGATAATGCCTTATCACTTGCAAAAATTAATGCTTCAATATGTGGTATAATTTGAGAAATTTCCATGAAACAGTTTGCAATTTGCAATGGGCAAATAAGCAATTAATATTTATAGTTTTATATAATTGATATAACCAAAAAAGACATCCATTGTTGACTGCAATTTGCCCACTGCCAACTGCTTTATCCATTCAATGCCGCAGCACCACTCACAATTTCACTCAATTCAGTTGTAATGGCCGCTTGTCTAGCACGGTTATAACTAATCTTCAATGATTTCAATAATTCGTTTGCATTGTCACTCGCTTTATCCATTGCTGTCATACGTGCACCATGCTCACTTGCATTGCCATCAAGTACTGCTTTGTACAACTGCGTATTCAATATTTTAGGCATTAACTCAGCAATCAAAACTTCTTTACTCGGCTCAAATATAAAGTCAGCATTTACTTTCGAAACAGTTTCCGATGTTTTTCTTACCGGCAAAAACTGCTCAGCTATATATTGTTGGGTAGCTGCATTTTTAAACTCACTAAACACCAATTCAACTTTATCGTATTCGCCATTTGCAAATGCATCCATTGCATATTTAGCAGCAGACTGTACTTTTTCAAAATTTAATCCTGTAAAAATACTCCAGTAAGTATCAATAACCTTGTAACCGTTCTTTGCAAAATGCTCATATCCTTTTTTACCGATGGGCAAAATAGTTACATTCCCACTTGCCTGCTGGGTTGAATATTTTTCTCTGATAATAGTTTTGGTTAACTTAATAAGATTGCTGTTGTAACCGCCACAAAGACCACGATCACTCGTTACAACAATAATTAAAACTTTTTCTGCAAATCTTTCTGTAGCCAATGCCATACCTAGTTCACCTTCTGAACTGCTCACGATATTACCAAGCATTTCCTGTAATTTTTGAGCATAAGGACGCATTTGAGTAATTGCATCCTGCGCACGCCTTAGCTTAGCGGCACTCACCATCTTCATGGCTTTTGTAATTTGTTGGGTACTTTGTACGCTTTTAATCCTCGTTCTTACCTCTTTTAATGCACCGCTCATGTTATAATTTTTTTACTATATGAGTATCTCGTTTTAAGGGCGCAAAAGTAAGGGAAAAGCAGTATAATTCATAACGTATGATGTGTTTAAACCATTAGGGTTTCAAAAAAACTTATTTGTACATTTACAGCCCTTTGTAGCAAGGGTTTAAAATGCTGTCATTTTGGCTAATTATTATTATAAGCACCATATTTGACCAACCAACCAATATTATCATTATAACTATTACAATAAAACATATTTATGCTTGCAATTATTTCTAAAATGTTTGGTGGCAATAAAAGTGAAAAGGATGTAAAAAAATTGATGCCTGATGTAGAAAAGGCAAAAGTTTTTTATGCATCTTATGCAACTTTAAGTAATGATGAATTACGTGCAAAAACAGTTGAATTTAAAAACAGAATCAAAGAATTTCTTTCACTTACAGATGCTGCTATTCAAGAAAAAAAAGACAGTGCAGAATTACTTCCGCTTGCTGATATTGATGGAAGAGACGGTATTTACAAAGAAATAGATGAATTACAAAAAGACCGCAACCAGAAAATAGAAGATATTTTACTACAAATTTTACCGGAGGCTTTTGCAGTTGTAAAAGAAACAAGTAAAAGGTTTAAGGAAAATGAGAGCATAACCGTAATTGCCTCGGACCTAGATAAAGAGCTTGCTGCAAAAAAGGCAAATATTATTATTGAAGGCGATAAGGCAATTCATAAAAACAGCTGGTTAGCCGCGGGTACCACTGTAAGCTGGAACATGGTGCATTATGACGTGCAGTTAGTTGGTGGTGCGGTATTGCATTCAGGCAAAATTGCCGAAATGGCAACTGGTGAAGGTAAAACGTTGGTGAGTACATTGCCAGCTTATTTAAATGCCCTTGCCGGCGAAGGCGTTCATATTGTTACGGTTAATGACTACTTAGCAAAAAGAGACAGTGAGTGGAACGGACCAATTTTTGAATTTTTAGGCTTGCGGGTAGATTGTATAGATAAGCATGAGCCAAACAGCGATGCCCGCAGAAATGCCTACAATGCAGATATTACTTATGGTACCAACAACGAATTTGGTTTTGATTACCTAAGAGATAATATGGTTCATTCTCCGGATGAAATGGTGCAGCGCAAACATCATTTTGCTATGGTAGATGAGGTTGATAGTGTATTAATAGATGACGCCCGTACGCCATTGATTATTTCCGGTCCAATTGGGCACAGCGATAATACGCAACAGTTTTTTGACCTAAAGCCACGAATTGAAAAATTGGTAGAGGCTCAAAGAAAAGCAGTAAATACTTTCTTAATAGAAGCGAAAAAGAAAATTGCTGAAGGCAACGATGATCCAAAAGATGGCGGGCTTGCATTAATGCGTGCTCACCGTGGTTTACCAAAAAACGGTGCATTGATTAAGTTTTTAAGTGAAGGTGGAATTAGGGTAAAATTGCAGAAAAGCGAAAACTATTATTTAGCTGACCAACAAAAGCAAATGCCAAAAGTTGATGAAGAACTTTACTTTAACATTGACGAAAAAAACAACCAGGTTGAACTTACAGATAATGGTATAAACCTTATTACAAGAAGTGGTGAAGACCCTGAGTTTTTTGTACTGCCGGATATTTCTACAAAGATCGCTGCTATTGAAAAAACCGATCTTACAACTGAAGAAAAACTGCAACGCAAAGATAATTTGATGACGGAATATTCCATGAAATCGGAGCGTATTCACACCATACAGCAATTATTAAAAGCATACACTTTATTTGAAAAAGATGTTGAGTATGTTGTTATAGAAGAAGAAGTAAAAATTGTAGATGAGCAGACCGGTCGCATTATGGAAGGTCGTCGTTATTCAGACGGTTTACACCAGGCATTGGAAGCAAAAGAGAATGTAAAAATTGAAGCATCTACCCAAACTTATGCAACGGTAACATTGCAGAACTATTTTAGAATGTACCACAAACTTGCAGGTATGACGGGTACTGCAGAAACAGAAGCAGCAGAGCTTTGGAGCATTTATAAATTAGATGTAGTAAGCATTCCAACTAACGTAAAAGCAGTAAGAATTGATGGCGAAGATTATGTGTACAAAACCACAAGAGAAAAATACAAGGCAGTAATTGATGAGGTTGAAAAGAACCGTGTTGCAGGTCGCCCTACTTTGGTGGGTACCACATCTGTAGATGTGAGTGAATTGATAAGCAGAACACTTAGGCAGCGCAACATTCCACACAATGTATTAAATGCAAAACAACATAGCAAAGAAGCACAGGTTGTTGCAGAAGCAGGGCTTGCAGGTGCAGTAACAATCGCAACAAACATGGCTGGTCGTGGTACCGATATTAAGCTTGGACCAGGCGTAAAAGAAGCAGGTGGCTTGGCAATTGTTGGTACAGAACGCCATGAGAGCCGAAGAGTTGATAGACAGCTTCGTGGTCGTGCGGGCAGACAAGGCGATCCAGGGACTTCTATCTTTTTTGTATCGTTAGAAGATAATTTAATGCGCATGTTTGGTTCAGAAAGAATTGCAGGATTGATGGACAGAATGGGTTACAAAGAAGGAGAAGTGATCCAGCACAGCATGATTACAAAAAGTATAGAGCGTGCACAGAAAAAGGTAGAGGAAAACAACTTTGGAACAAGAAAAAGATTGCTGGAATATGATGATGTAATGAACAAGCAGCGCAACGTAGTTTATGGCAAAAGAAACCATGCATTGTTTGGTGATAGGCTTGCACTTGATCTAGATAATTCATTTTATTCTGTAGCAGAAGGATTGGTAGCATCGTTTAAAGAAGCCAATGATTACGAAGGTTTTAAACTGGCTGTAATAATGAATTTTGGAATGGATACTTCCATAGCAGAAGAAGCTTTGGAAAAAACCCCATTAAATACTTTAGCAGAAACTTTGTACAGCGAAGCTATTACGCATTATAACAAAAAGAAAGTTGCGTTAGGTGAGCAAACAATGCCGATCATTGGCAATATTCGCAAGGAACAAGGCAACCAAATTGAGAATGTGCAGGTTCCATTTACTGATGGTAAAAAAGGGATTATGGCTTTGGCAAATTTGGATAAATATCTTTCAACAAAAGGTGGAGAATTAGGTAATGCTTTAGAAAGAAGTATAACACTTTCTACTATTGATGATGCATGGAAAGAACATTTAAGAGCAATGGACGATTTACGCCACAGCGTTCAGACAGCGGGCTACGAGCAAAAAGATCCTTTGGTAATTTATAAAATCGAAGCCTTCGCTGCCTTTAAAGAAATGGACGATAAAGTGAACAAGGATATTGTAAGCTTTTTATCGCATGCCGGTATTCCGATGGAGGAAACAAATGCCGGACAAATAAAAGAGGGTAGAGAACAGAAAACTGACATGCGCAAAATGAATATGAACAAGGCGCAAATTGAAGCAGCCGGAGATGATTACGCTGCCAACCAAAATGATTATTACGACCCAAGTGGTGGTGGCGAAGCAGTAAAGCAAATGCCTGTAACCCGTGAGGAACCTAAGATTAGTAGAAACGCACCTTGCCCTTGTGGTAGCGGAAAGAAGTTTAAAAATTGCCACGGTGCAGGAGCTTAGTTTAGATATAAGACAAAAGATATAAGACACAAGATTGAGGAATAGCTGAAAAGTTATTCCTTTTTTTGTTTGGGGCTTTCAGCATTAGTGTTTTAATAGACAGTTGTTCGCGCTGTCTGTAGTAGTGCCGCCGCAATGTCTATAATAATACAAATCATTTTTGGCGGCAGCTACTACTGTCCATCACGCAGCCTTTGGGCAGTAAATCTTTCTTCAACTTTAATTGTGCAACTGACCACTTTTAAAGTTTAAAATTTTATTTACATTTAGATACCAATCACCTTAAATTTTTTGTAATGAAATCCATTTCATTAACAGTAGTCGAATACATAGCTGCTTTACCAGAAGAAAGAATAGAACCAAT
>JBBRPX010000034.1:0-21555 GCA_038227505.1 Chitinophagales bacterium | reverse complement strand
TTCAAAAAGTTTATTCAGTATAGCAATACCTTTTTCGGGTACTGGCGTTTTGATGTCTAAATTAATTACTGTGCTGCTAAACGATATGGGCGCTGCACTCAACCCACCAATGATGCCACCTGCAGCACCCGCAGGACTATTAAAAATTACGAAATAGTTTTTGCCCGCAGCATTTTTGTTATATTCCTTATTAACAATAATTCTGTAATTAGTACCTGCTACAGGTACAATGCTGTTAAAGCTGTAGGTTGTCTTGTCTAAAGTGATAGTATTATTTTTCCAGTCCACATCCAGCGAAAATTTGCCCCCGCCATTAATACTGTCTTTGTTCAATGCTTCAAAATACAATGGCGAATTGGTTCCATAGAGCTCTTCCGTTTGAACTTTACCGTCATTATACACCGTGGTATAAAGGTCCAGCTGCTTCACAACATCCTGCATAATCGATGTTGACTTTAACACCAAAATTTCATTCTCTACGATTTTCTTCTCGCTAAAAATATTTAAGGCATCAAGCACTTTACTATCGCCGCCACCTTTTTGAGGATCTTTTAGCAATACTTTGGCAGCAGCTACGTAAATTTTAGTTTGCGCACGCAGATATACGAAAGATATAGACATCGAAATTGCAAGCAATATGGCAAGCAGGGGCCAAAACGGCAAATACCGTTGCAGAATCTGTACTAATATATTGGCTTGCGGTTTATCGCTAAAAAATTGTTCTTCGTCCATAACGATCTTGCCTATTTTATCCTACTTAAAATAATGAGAAGAAACGATACGCCAGAAGCTACAAGCGATAAGGTTGTTTGTAACTTTTGCCTTTTTTCTTCTTTCACAAATTTCTCTGTCTCGGCAGATACAAGAATAATATCATTCGGTTGCACATAATACAAAGGGGAAGAAAAAATAGAGTTATCCTCCAGATTAATATGCTTTACTTTTTTTTCAGTGCCTTCCTCACGTATGATGGCAATATTATTTCTTATTCCTTTAGGCGTTACGTCTCCACTCAGCAGAAGTGCATCAATCACAGATAGCGGTTCATCGCTCAAAATAAAAATACTCGGTTTTCCCACTTCACCCATTACGGTAATTTTATGGTTTAAAAAATTAACCTGCACAATGGGCTCCTTCATATAAGCGAGCAATTTTTCTTGTAGCAGTGTTCGCAATTCCTTTCTGGTTATACCCGCAACTTGCACAGCACCCAACCTGTGCAACAAAACAGTACCATCTTGCTGCACCACAAAACCTCCGGCTGATGTGCCGCTTGTTGCCACACCCGCAGAAGCCGCTGCGCTGTTAAATAGCCCGTCTTCCAATGCGCTCAGGCTACTTACGACGATCGAAAGACGATCCCCCTTCATGATTTTTAATTCATAATCTGCCGCAACAAGGCCTGTAAGGGTAGTATCTTTTTTTAAATTGGTAAAATAGGCTGATGGCTTGGTCACCTTGCACGACACGATGGGCAACACTGCAAATGCACATACAATAACGGAAAGCAAAAAGCTGATTTTGCTGGGATTTCCGTACCGGTCAATATTTTTCATCATCAGATTAATAGCCAGAAAGTTACATGGAATTTCTGACAGTATTTGGTTAAAACAAAAATCGTAAAAAATCTTCACTAAAATACAAGCTAAAAGCAAAACTTGTATACACATTTTGCCTTGATGTGGGTAACTTTTGGTAAACGATAAAACCAAGCCCGCATTGTGTAAAACGACAGAAAAAAAAGGAAAATTGCTGCTGTTAAAATAATAGAATTGTATTTTAAAAACCGGTTATTATAGCCGTGATCTTTTCGTTGAAGCAGCTGTTAAAAAGAAAGTTTTTTTTATAGCAAAAAATAAAGCAAAACCAAAAAGAATATACAAACTACTATCAATAGGACAGTCTTTTAAACTTGGATCGGGACAAGGATCTGCAGGCTGCGCAATAGTAAAGATTGGAATGCAAACTAATAAAAAAATAAGCAGTGCTACAAAGCCATTAATTTTTTTCATAATTTTCTTTCGTTGTTCAAATTTAAGGTTTAGTACGCAAACAATAGACAAACAATAATTATTCAATAAACGGTTTATGTTTCTTTTTATTGCTAAGAATAGGTGGTTGTTTATGCCATAAAGTAACAAACATCGGAGTTTGTATGGATAAATATAAATATAATTTTTTTACCCCAATCTTTTACCGCAGAAATGCAAGAAGCATTATCCTAATTCAAAAAATTTACAAAAATACAATTTGGTGGCACACTTTGCTAGCGCTCATCTCTGTGATAAATAATTTTTTTCAACGTTTTTAGTTTTTCTTAAACTTACCCAATAAGCGTATTTGCGAAATTATAAAAAAAGAAAACACAGGCTTTTTAAATCTTGGCTAGGATAGATATAATAAATAATTTTATTGAATAAAAACTGTTTGCGCAAGTTGTTTTCCCTTTGCATCTATAAGTACAGCATCATAAGTGCCGGCAGCAACAGCACCCACTGATAAATTTTTAACTTCGTTTACATTCGAAATATTTATCTGTTGGGTAAATACTGTAGCACCTTTTTTAGAAAGCAGGTTAAAACTATAGTGACCCACCATGTTGTCAAAATTAATATGAAGTGTTTTATTTGTCACTGGGTTTGGCTGTATAGTGAACTGGGGCTTTACATCTTTTTCAACAACTTTTACAATAGCACTGTATTGAATTTGCCCACTAGCAGACATCGCTTTTATACGATAGTAATTTAGCAAGGCGAGTGGAGCCACATCAACAAAACTATATGCAGAGCTGTTTCCGTTATTCCCGGTTGCTGCTATGGTACCAATTGCTGTAAAGCGGCTAACATCTGTACTTCTTTCTACATCATAACTGCTCACATTTATTTCATTTGTACTGTTCCATTTTACTGTGTTGGTTTTGTCAGCATTCTTTGCCGCAGCAATGGTAGTAAAACTAACAGGCAGTGGCCCGGCGGCACCCTGTCTAAACACAATCATAAACCTATCGGCCACCCGGCTTGCTGTGTTGCTTGTAATGCTAAAAGGCACATTGGTAACACTACTTAAACTAATGGGTGTTTCTGTTACTAAAAATTTATCTAATAAGTAAGCTTTTAAATGAAGGTTGGAAAGTACTGATGGGTCAATTGCTAATTTGTAATCGGCGACACGCATACCTGATATGTTTAGCAGTATTGTATCGGAACTTTGGAATGGCGATCTTCTTTCAGCAAATAACTTAATATTGTTTTTTAAGATGCATATATTATCGTTTATGTTACTAAACTTTTTTACATCTTCATTATTTAAACTATTGCTAAAAGAATTATCGAAGTTCAAAATAGTACCATCTACTTTCGTCTCTACGTTATAACTATCTTTTGTTAGAAGGTTAATTTCTAACGTTGGAACTGTTACACCAGTTCTGCTTACATTTGCACTCCCATTCGTTTTATCTAATTCTTTAATAGTTAATGAACCTGCAGCTGCTATGGAAGATACAAAAAAAGCTTCTCCACTTTCTATGTAGTTTCTAGTGCCAAATGGTCCAGTATAATTTGGCCCTGCAATTTCTTTTTTATATTGCTCAAATCTACCCACTCCATAACCGCCTCCTATATTTGTTGGATTCCATACCGTAAAAGCGTCTTCAAGACCACCCATTTTAGTTGTTTTCAAATAATCTATTCTTGATGGAAAAGGATTTCCGACAGATTGGAATGCGTTAATATTTACATTGAATGTTTCATCAGAAGTTCTTAACTGACCTTTCATTCGAAGCGTCGTACTACCCACAGATCCACTTGGCACATCAATTCCTCTATCACCTCTTACAAAAATATAATACCCTTCATCGTTAGCAATTCTTTGGGCCGCAGCTAAATTCCCTGAATTAATTTCTACGTAGTTATTGCCTGTCATGCTATAACTTTTCATAGAACTTCTTTGTGTTATTTCATCAACACCAAGCGGGTTGCCTAATGGTGCAGGACCTGTGACTCTAGTACCATATCCTGTAGATGCAACCGAAATACCACCTTCTCTCCATGAGTCATTAATTGTAGGACTCGTAACATCATCAGCAAGTTTTTTAACAGGCGTAGATAATAATCTCCATGACTTTTGGGCGTATAAATAACGTTCAATTATAAAGCGACCTAATCCCGGATATGTAATGCTTGATGTTGCAAGTATACCTGAAACATGTGCTGTTTTATTTGAGGTTGATTTTAGTGCTATATTGCCCGATCCTAAAATAAGTTTGCTTCCTGCAGATACCATCAAACTGTCAATTACGTTCAATGTGTCACTATTAATGGTAACTCCCAACCCGTTATTGTTAATTGCAATCGCATTAAAGTTTGTGCCGCTACCCCCTACTGAATTAAAAGTTTGTGCTGATGTTCCATCAAAACTTACTGAACCTAAGTTTGGATTGAACGTACCAGCAGTTCTACTAAAATTTCCGAGAATACTCAAGGTGCTGGGTGCTTGTTTAGTGGTATTACCGGATATGGTGAAATTTTGATAAGGCTTTTGATTAGAAATATCTTGATCAACAGACGAATTTGAATAATCAACTGTGCTACCTGAAATTAAGTTAATCGTTGCAATATTTAAGTCAATGGAAGAATTCGAAGGCACAGTGTAGGAGGTTCCACTAAATCCCTTGTTATTTCCGGTTTTAAAAAAAGCCCCATTTTCCACCGTAACATTACTCCCATTAACAGAATTCTCACTCACAATCGTCCTTGAATTTGGTGCATAAGTACCGCCGTTTTTTACTGTAAAAATACCGTTGTTTTTTTCTAACACAATGTTATAGATACTTGTACCTACGTTTGTTCCAGTAACTTCTATATTTTTATAAATAATATCTACTGTTCCGCCCTTACTCTTACCTTTAATTGGCTGTGCTCCACTTGCAGAACCTGCAAATTCAATCACGCCGCCCGTTAAATAGAAAGTACCATCAATATCGGGTTTTGAAGTTGATGAACCGGTCATTTTAAGTCTTCCTCCATCCATTGTCAAATTAGTATTAATATCTCCAAATCCGTTAGAAGAACCAATATCCAACAAAGCTGAACCGGTAATGTAAACAGTACCTATAATGCTTGCAGGATTAGATAATAATGTGGTATTGGTTGAATTAGAAAAAGTAAGATTTCTATATGCTTCACCACCTTCTAAAACCTGGGCACCAGCGCCATAAAGTTCTATTGTACCCGCACTTAAGGAATAAGTTCCGGTAAACTCAGGTACTGTTGTGAGTTTAGCTAATTTCAACGTACCGCCGCTCATCGTTAAGGTGGATGATGCTCCCCCTTGAAGTGTGTTTGTACCCGCATCCACTATACCAGCTGATATGTTAAGTCCAGAGCCCACCGCCCCGGTTGCCTTAACGGTTGAATTTAGGGTGAGTGTACCTGTACCAGTTTTTTTTATTAAGAAGAATTCTTCTCCACCAGTTGTTGTGATAGATTGTGCACCGGCACCATTAAAATCGACCGTAGATGTACTTTCTGTAAAACCTACGGTTGCATAGTTTGTCCAGTTGCCAGCAAGATTAACTATGCTAGAACTTCCTAATAATATAGCGTTACCACTTATTAATAAGTTTTTATTTATCGTTAATCCCGATGTAAAACTTTTATTGGCAGGAGATGATGGACTCGTCAATATTAAATTAGCATAAGAAGAGGCAGCAGCTATAGTTTGGGTACCATCGTTGTAACTAACATTTCCTAAAAAGCTATAGGTTGTGGGCAAGGTGAATGAGTTATTGGATATATTTAAATTACCTCCATTCTGAATTGTAAGAGCGGTTAATGCCGCCACCCATGTAGCTCTACAGGTTGAAGCAATATTCAAAGTCGCATTATTTTGTACCGTTATACCGCCACTTGCCGTAGTAATGACGGCGCCCGCAGTTGTAAAATTAACATTGACTGCCCCACCTGTAATTCCATTATCTTCAATATTTAAAGCTGTGCAATTAATTGCGCTAAGGCTAGTAGTAGTGAAGATGTTTAGAGTGCCGTTCACAGTTAGATTTCCGATTGGATTTGTCCCTGTTGCCCCTGCCCTAAATATTCCCGCACCACCTAATTGTGTGACGGTACCTGTTGATTGAATGGTAATATTTGAAAGCGTGCCAGTTCCTTGTATATCTTTACCTGATCCCGTTATTAATGTGCCTGACACGATATTCAATAATGTTGCAAATTTTAAATCACCATCTGTAGTTAGAGCATTACCCGACTTATTAATTTCTAAGTTTACAAAAGTGCTAGAATTTGATAAAGATGTTGTCGCTTGCGATGCATTACCGGTAAACACAAATTTCGCCCCGGGAGTCCAAGTTAGAAATATATTATGACCAGTGCTTGCAAATATTAAGTTTCCATTTACCGACAAAATACTTGAAGCCGCAGAGAACGAAATTTTGCATGATGTTGCTGCATTTGCATCTATAGTTTTGCATACAGCTAGTGGGTTGTCAACAGTTATGGTGTGGGCAATTTGTATAAAAACATCAGTAGTGGCGCTTGGTATTTGGCCTATTGTTGCGGCAATCCATGATGTGTTAGCAGCATTTCGAATATTCCAAGAATTATAATCACTCCAGTTGCCTGTAGTGCCTTTCGTTTGAAAGTCGCCTGCTACCTGCCCCAATCCCTTCGCTCCCATCCCCACTATCATAACCACCAATAACACCAATTTAATACAACCCCCAAACCTGTCGATAGAACGCATGTGAATTTTTTGCATAAAAATATTATTAGTAAATAAGCTGGAATTCTTAGGAGGGATGGACCACTAACAAGTTCTAATTAATGTCGTGTAATCAAAAATAAGCTTCACAAGTTGAAATTATATATTACTTTTTTGTTAAGCGTCATTTTTTTTACACATAATATCAACAATTATTGTCATAAATGATAAAATTGTCAGTTAATAATAGCCTCTTCCATTCACATGGGCCATTAATTACCATAAAAAGCATTGCAACATATTGCTTCCAATTCCCACCGTGGAGGGGTGGCCAACGGCCGGGGTGGTTTAACCAAGTCCAACGCCTTCATCCCTAAAGAAAGGCTCATTTCGTTTTTTAAACTTCTTGACTATTAAAAACTTCCACCCAAAATCTCTTCATATCACCGGCTTCGCCGTAAAAATTACCTAAAAAAAAGACCGCAGATAATTGCCGGTCTTTCAAAAAAATTCTAAATCTCGTCTATTGTATAAAAATTGTTTGTGTTAATTTCTTTCCCTTTACATCAACAATCAAAAGCTCATAAACTCCTGCAGCAACATTGGCCACAGAAAAGTTTTTTACCTCACTTTCATTTACAACCGTTACCTGTTTTGTGAATAAAGTTGCGCCTTGTTTTGACACCAACTTCATCGTATAACTACCCTGGAGATTATCAAAATGAATGTTCATCGTCTTGTCTACAACCGGGTTTGGCTGTACGGCAAACACCGGTCTGCCATCATTATTTACTACTTTAACTACATCGCTGTGAAAAACCTGCCCATCCCGAGCAGTGGCTTTTACACGGTAATAATTAACACCGGCAATTGGCGCTGCATCAACAAAAGAATAAGAAGCATTGTTGCCAATATTACCCGTTGCAACACTAGTACCGATTGCTGCAAAACCACTGGGTGTAGCACTTCTTTCAATACTGTAGTTACCCATATTTATTTCATTTGCACCTGTCCATTTTATAGTATTTGTTTTACCTGCATTTCTTTCCGCGGTAATAGTTGTAAAACCAAACGGCAATGGCGCTGCTGCAGCCTGTCTAAATACAATCATAAACCTGTCTGCAACTCTGCTTGCTGCATCGCTTGTAATGCTGAAAGGGACCGTAGTTGCTGTTGTTATACTTACCGGAGTTTCAGTTTGCAAAAACTTATCTAAGAAGTAAGCATTTAACCGAAGATTACCCAATACAGATGGATCTATTTCCAACTTGTAAGGCGCTACATGCATACCTGCAATGTTCAATTTTATAGTATCTGTTTCTACCAATGTTTTTCTGCGTTCTACTACTAAGTTTGAAGACCCTTGTTTTATACTTATATTATCGTTTGTGTTGCTTATCTTTCTAACATCGTAGTTGTCAAACGCATTGCTGTAGTTATCATCAAAATTTAAAGAAACTCCATCAACAACGCTTAAGTTACCTGTATTGTCATTTGTAAAAAGGTTAATCTCCAACGTAGGCGATGTTACCCCTAATCTACTTACCAGGCTGCTACCAATTATTTTATCACCTTCTTCTATTGTAATAGTACCATCAATAGTTGTAGAATTATTTTGCAGAAAAAATGCCTGTCCACTTTCAATAGTATTGAGTATTGCGCCCCCAACCGATCCATTTCTTCTAAAGTTAAATGGAGAAACTGTTTCTTTCACATAAACCTCATACTGCCCTACTCCATATAATGTTCCGCCGGTAGGGTTCCAAATATAAAAGGACTCGCTTACATTATTATAAATGAATTTACGCACATCTATTCTGGATGCATATGGATTTCCAACACTTTGAAAACCGGCTGCAGGTGCAAGATTCTTTATGACTGAAAAGGTTTGATTATCAGTTCTTAATTTACCTGCTATTTTAAGAGTTGTCGCACTTACTCCACCTACAGCTATAGTTCTATCACCTCTTACAAACACATAATATCCTTGGTCTTTTTGAATAGGCAATGCGAGATCGGCAGCCTTTACATCAACATAGGTGTTGTTTGCCATATTGTAAGATTTCATGGATGCCCGCTGCGTTACTTCGTCCATTGCGCCTCCACTCGCAGGACCCGTTATACGTGTACCTTTACCAACAATAGTGTTTGTACCAACGGCCTCGCCCTCTCTCCAAGAAGCGCTAATAGAGGGTGTTTTATCATCATTCAACAAATTTTGCACAGGTGTAGCAAGTAAACGCCAAGATGCGACAGGGCCCAGATAACGCTCAATAACAAAACGCCCTGCGTCATAAGTAAGATTGCTGCTTGTAATAGATTTTACAAAAGCAGTCGTCTGTGCATTAGATTTTAGCGTCACGTTTTTATCGCCCAAAGCCATAACCACACCGCTGTTAATATCAAGTGCACGGTGTATAGATATATTTCCACCAACTGTTTTAATACCGCTACCAGATAAGGTAAGGTTGCCATAAACCGTTGAATCAGTTGCCAAAGGAATAGTTTGCGCAATACCATTAAATTCAACTGTACTTGTAGAATCTAAAGTGACTGTTGTAAAACCTGATGGGAAGTTACTGCCTGCAAATGGAGTGGCGGTTCCGCCGTTAGCAGTACTTAAAGCTGCTGTAAGTTTCAAAGAAGAGTTGCTATTCATTACAAAACTTCCACCCGGGCTGTTTCTATTAAATTGGAGTGTATTTAAATCTAATACCGATGCTTTGTTAATAGTTAGATCTCCTGTCAAATTATTAGGAGCAACACCGTTTGTATTTGCAAAAATCACTGTAGGACTATTCACCCTACCTATAACTACATTTGCTAAATTAAAAGAAGAAACTGAATTACCATGGGTAACAGTTTGTGTCCCCGCCCCATCAAATGTGACAGTCGCCGCCGTAAAAAAATTATTTGTTGCAGCTGTATAACCCAGATTTAAATTACCATCAAATTCAACATATCCGTTGTCTCCACTTGCTATACTACTTAAAACTATAGCGTTTCCCGTTGCGAGCGCAGTATTGTCACCAAATACAACATCACCTATAAACTTAATTTTAGAAGGAGAGTTGCCAACATAAAAACCAATGTATGAGTTGGCATTGGAATTTACAGACTGTACTTGAGTTGTTCCATTAATAGTCAGGTTTCCATATATTAAAAACTGTATAGAATTATTGGAATTTGAAACGTCGACATTTGTAGCTGAGAGGTTTCCACTCACACTAAGTGAGCCTATAGATGAGTTAGTAATTATTATATTGAAAGGCCTATTTGCTTGTGATGAGACAGGTGTACAGCTATTTAAAATGGAAATATTAAGTCCAAGAATCAAATTATTATTACCGATGTCTAAAGTAAATGACCTTCCCCGATTGCCTACAGTAGTAACAATACCTTTTATTGTAAGCGATTTTACTGAAAGATCTTTACTTAATGTAACTATATTTGTAGTATTATTATCTAAGTTAACAACTAAATCATCTGTTGAAAGCAGTGCGCCCATTGGTAACCAATTATTACCATTATTAAAATCTGTACCCGAATTTCCCCCGCTCTTTCCTGCTCCGTTCCATGTCCTTGAGGCTCCAAATGATAAAGCTAGTGTTAATGACAATATTATAAAAAGTATAATTTTTCTCATAAAAAATTTTTAACAAAAAAGGTAAAACAGTAAATAAGCAGGATTCTCTGTGAGGGATTAGATTAATTCGAACAGGTGTACGTAAGGACAAATGTACTTAGTAAAATTACAACAGACTATAATATTTATACGATAGTAGGAAATTTTATATAATAAAAGTTAAAATTTTTGTATAAGAATACTTAAAATATGTGTTTTATTTTAAGGCCCTCCACCATCGGAGCTTGGATGCGTACTTATGGTTCTGCTCATTATCAACAGGAAGTCAAAAGAAAAACATACAGCAATCTTCAACAGCGCACCAATGTAAGTGCAATTGAGTAGAGACGTATGCGCATAAGAGAAGGACAGGTTGCTTACAAAAAATAAAATATGCTAAGATTATCAGAGATTGGATAAAGCAACACAAATCAGAAAATGTGGAAATTTGTGTTGAAACAAAACCACTGATGGGTAAAAAAAAGAAAACTGTCCATCGTACATCAAAAACTATAAAGTAAAAACCGTACGATACCACTTGTATAGTTATTTTAGGACGAGGCATAAAGAAGGATCAACACACGTTACTCCGTATGTTATACTAGTTTATTCCGTACCTGCGCCTAGTTCTCTTTTACCCTATTTGTGTTTATACACACATCTTAGACGTACTTAAGCAATATTGATACATAGACCAATACATCTTTTCCTGATAGATCTGCTACATTTGTTATTTATCAATCAACCATAGTATCACAGCACTACAACATTACAGCTGCTTATTTTCCCGCTTCGCTAACAACCTTTACTGTATAATGCCCTGGACTGATACTTGTTGGCAAAGAAATCATTTTAAATGCAGCACTGTTTTCTACGACTACACTTTCTTTATACAATATTTCTCCGCTTTGGTTGCTAACCACAACATTGTATTTTCCTGATTTTTCATTGTTAAAATAAATCGTAAAACAATTGTTTGTAATTGGGTTTGGAAAAATGCTGATACCATCCTTTTCAAATCCTGCTTTCACCTTTACAGTTGCCGAATAACGCCTTTTGCTGGCAGTTCCATTCGCTCTAATTTTGAAAAAAATATTTTCCAAAGCATCAGCAATATGTACGAAGCTGTAATTTTTTATACTGTTATAATTTCGTTTTACGACGCCCAGCACTATAAAATGACTGCCGTCTTTGCTGTATATAACGCTATAATCTTCTACAACAACATCGTTTGCTGTTGTCCATATTACAAAGTTACTTTTTAGGTCAATGCGCCCTGCTGATTCCATTAAATACTGATCCCGCAATATTTAGTGGAATGAACACAATCAAAAAAACCAATCTGATTTTTAGATCTTGTCAAATGAGCACTTAAATAATTACAATAAAAAATAGTATTATTTCTAAATTGAGTAGAAGAGTACATGCTTGCATAGTATTTAGCAAGTTTATAGGGCAACAGTTCTGCGCAATAAAAAAGCAGTTTCACATTACTGCAAAACTGCCGTTATTATGAGAGATTAATTTATTCTGCTATAATGGTTTTTATGATCTTTTTACCATTTACGTCTGTTATAAAGAGTCTGTAGATACCTGTTGTCAAACCTGCAACTATAATTTGCTTTTTCATGTAATCAGTTTGCACATTAATAGTTTCAGCGTAAACAACCTGCGCTTTGCTATTAACTACTTGTACTTTATACAATCCAAAAAGTTGCCCTGTAAAACCGATATTTATATTGCCACCACTAACAGGGTTTGGAAACACAGTTAAGGTAACAGCAGTTTCTTCAACAGCCTTGTTTGCTCTTACTGCTACACTGTAAATTGCAGCACCACTAATGCTGTTCGCCCTAATTCGATACCAGGGGGCTTCCAAACTTGCCTGTGCGTCTGTAAAATTATAATACGGATTACCAAAATTATTTGCAGTTGGCATTTGGCTGGCAACGGTTTCAAAAACAATCCCGTCTATGCTCCTTTCAATGCTGTAACTGTTTACATTGTTTTCATTTTCAGTTTTAAATACAGCATTGATGGTCTTATCCTTATTTCTTACAACTGTAAGGGCTGTAAACCTTACCGGATCCTGCATGCGATAAACGATCATAAAACGGTTGGCAACCCGGCTTAAAGGGTCTGTGGTAATATCAAAACTAACAGAAGTCACAGCAGTAAGGCTCACCGGAGTTTCTGTTTTTAAATATTTATCAATCAATACACTTTTAATGTTTGGATAATTTAAAACAGAAGGATCGATCTCAAACCTATAGGGAGCCACCCTAGTTCCGGTAAGCATTAAAAGCAATGTATCCGAAGTGCATATATTGGGTCTTCTCTCAACTATTAAATTGTAGTTGCCGTTTTTTATGGCAAGGTTATCTGTTGCATTCATAAACTTCCGCACATCCATATTATCTACAGCAGCACTAAAATTGTTATTGAAGTTTTGTAGAATCCCATCTGCCAAAAACATGCTTCCATTCATTGCCCTTGCATAAAGGTTTATTTCGAGTGTTGGCACTGTAACACCATCTCTATTGATTTGTTGAGCATGGCTCTCGGTAAAAAGCAAAGGACCTGCCAGTACAAGCGTGAGTAAAAAGGTTTTCATGTTCTATAGGTTTTGGATGTTAACATTAAAAAAATAACCGGGTAATCATTTATTTTTAAAATATTGGGTATAAATTCCTTAAACAAAAATTGAATGCAATCCTAAAAACTGTCTGTTGCTTTTATAAATGAAAAGAATATGGTACCTCAGGTGTTGAAACGGAGATTTTGTTACATTATTGCCTATAAAATAAAGGTCTCCATTTAAATAAGCGTTTTACGTTTGCCTCACGGAAACGATGTATAGTATAAAATAGTTGAAACCCTTTATCTATATTGAGTTACAGCTGTAATAGAACTGGTTTGAATACCGGCGAAGCACGAAATTGAATATCTGTAAAACTTACATAGAAAATATTCTAATATTGTTAGAAGACACAAGGCAATAACGATAAACGTTTATTCAAACCCCTTTCTTTTGCTCATTTTTTTATCCAGTGCAATAAGTGCTAAACCACTTAACATAAACACCACAATAAGTACAACAGCGTTTACAATAACTTTTGGATAGCCAAATGTGAGCACATTTAAAAAAGGATAAGGATACCAGCCATAAACAGCCCCTCTTGTTAAGGAATAAATAAGATATGCAAATGGGAAAACAAGCCAGCTAAGGCCTTGTTTAAATTGAAGGGTGCCTTTTGCAACAAAAAGAAACCAATACGCAATAAAAAGAATTGGCACAATTACATGCAGCAAGGTATCTACAAAAAAGTTCCACCCGTTTAGCGTTACAATGCCGCGTAGCACTGTATTGTATACCAATGCAACTATAAAAATATAGAGTGCTACAGCAGATAAAACAGAGGCCTTTCTAAAAAAAGCACCAACAGAAGTTTTAGGTAAAAGCAAAATTGATGTTACACTAATGGCAATAAGTAAATTAGTAAGTATGGTAAAGTAACTGAACAAATTACCCAAACTTCCTGTAGTTAAGTATGCCTGAAAAATAATAGCGATGCATGCGGTCACCGAAATAATTACTTCCAAAAGTATTTTATAAGAATACCGTGCTTGCACATTTTTGCTGTCAGTCATATTATGTTTTGAACTTTACAGTACTAAAATAACAAAATTGTCAGCGTATTTTAAAATTCTAATTTATACAGTCAACATAATGCAAACAAAAAAGCCGTTTCAGTGCTGTGAAACGGCTTCCATTAACCAAACAATCTTTATTGAATCATAAAAGATATCTTCTTTGCCTTTCCGGTCTCATCTTTCACATTTAACTGGTAACTGCCTGCTGCGGCACTTCCCAAATCAAAAGTCTTTTTGAGGTTATTTGTTTTAAGTTGTAATACCTCTGTATAAATTGTTTGCCCTGCTATATTTGTAATAGTGATTTGATATTTACCCATTGGTTCATTTACAAAACTTACATTCACTTTCCCTTCCCTTACCGGGTTTGGATATACGGTTGTTGATGCAGGCACTTCAATCTCTTTTACGCCAATTTTTGCTAGCTCACTGTATTTAGTTGCACTGCCATTTATTGGGGTTGCTTTTATTCTGTACCAGTTATTGCCATCAAGTGGTGTGGCATCTTTTAAGGTATAATAAGGATTGCCATTATTATTGGCTGTGGGTATCTGGCTTCCTATTGCTATAAAATTTATACCATCATTGCTGTGTTCTATCGTATAGGTGTTTACATTGTTTTCATTCTCTGTAAACCAGGTTACTGACACTGTTTTATCTCCGTTGCGAATAGCAGCAATTTTAATAAAACGCATTGGCGGCACTTGTTTAAAAACAATCATAAACCTATCTGCAACTCGGCTGGCTGCATCTGCAGTGATATCAAAATTATAGTTTGTGATGCTACTTAAGCTAATAGGTGTTTCTGTTCCAAGAAATTTGTCTTTTAAAGATGGGCTTAAGTCAATGCTACTTAAAGCAGATGGATCAATTTCAAAACGGTACGGATTTACTCTTGTGTTTGCCAGGTTAAATTTAACCGTATCTGCAACAGTCGGGTAAGGTCTTCTCTCTACAATTAATAGATTTCCCTCATTTTTTATACCAAAATTATCACCCGCATTCGATATTTTTCTTACATCATCATTGTCCATTTTAGCACTGTAGTTATCATCAAAATTCATTAAGACACCATCTGCCAGGTAAGTGCTGCCATCTCTATCTTTTGTGTACATATTTATCTCCAGGGTTGGCTTATTGACGCCGGCTCTTGCCGTTGTTGATGAGGGTCTGCTCACAGGTGTAGTAATACCCCCTACTTTATCTGTTTCATTTATAGTTACAGAACCAGCTGCAGCTGCACCATTACTTTGTATAAAAATGGCCTCACCGCTTTGAATGGTATTACGAATAGTTCCACCAGGTACTTTTAAATAATTAGTTCCATCAAAAGTATAGTTCTCAAATGCACCAACCAAATAGCTTCCCGGTGAATTTGGATTCCACGCATAATAAGTGTTAGAAATATTAGATTTAACTGCCGTTATTAAATTTATACCTGATGGATATGGATTGCCTAACGTGGCGAATTTTCCTGCAAGCACAGGTATAACCTGCGTTCCTTTTTGTATATCACCCTTTATCCGCAAGTTGGTGGCGGCAGCTGCATCGTTTACAGCAACACTTCTGTCTCCTCTTACAAATACATAATAGCCCGTATTGGTGTTCCCAATTTTTGTAGTGTTTGTATTGCTTACATCAATATATTTATTTGTTAACCCATCATAATATTTCAAAGATGCACGCTGCGTAGGTTCATCCATGCCCACAAAACTTGCAGGTCCGGTAATTCTTGTTCCATACCCACTTGGTGTTGCACCACCTTCTCTCCACGAAGCAGTTACAAGTGGAGAACTTCCATTTGCAACAGGGGCGGCAAGCAGGCGCCACGATTTCTTTGCCGGCATATAACGTTCAATTGTTACCTGTCCTGTAATATCGTTTCCGGTTCCCAATGGTCCAAACCTTGCCGTAGCAGTATCTCTGGATAAAAGTGTAAGATTGCTGTTTGTGTTTATAATGGAATTTGTTGCTCCGTATAACAGCGCACTTGATATCAACATGGTATCGGCAGGAGTTGCCGCTACTATTATACCAGTTGTATTTGAATTTATTAATGAAGAAATTGTTTTGTTTACAAACCAACTTCCTGAAAGATTTTGAGCTGTGCCGGATGTACCTTTCATTTCTACAATACCAAGGTTGGCTTTCATTTTACCACCAATGCTATTTAAAGTTCCTGTACCATTATGAATTATTTTTGTAGAGCCTATATCGAATGTTCCCTGCTTCAAACTATCAACACCATTTACCAACTGGTTTGTTGCAATCGTTACTATAGTTGGGTTATCTGTTGTAAGATCATTAACGGTCGTAGGTAAGCCGCCACCCGTAACCTGCGCTAAAATACCGTTATAAATATAATTACCGGTTGTATTATATGTGCGTCCTCCGGTCATTTGAATATTACCCATGGCATTTCCCAAAAGTGAAATACCTTGAGGATGCCCCATTCCAAGATAACTACCATTACCCATCGTGAATGCCCCTGAACCTGAAACAATATTTGCATTACAATATAAACCGCCAGTTGCATTTATATTTAGTGGGCCGGTTGATGTGACCGGTGCTGTGCTTGTACCAAGCCCTGTTGAAGTACCAAGATAAACATCTGCTAATGCATTTATATTAAAAGATGTATTTACAGTCAAAGTACCCGCTGTGGTTTGTTTAACTGCTCGGCCTGTCCCGCTACCATTTGTGGCTAATAAATTTGCATATGCAACACCATTATAAATGGTTTGTGTTATGGCATTAGAGCCATAGTATTCTATTGTGCTCGTCGGGTCAAACGTGTAAGGTGAAAATGATCCGGGGAAATTGCTGCCTGTCACACCATATACACCAGTTGTAGGGTTGGGACTGATAGTTCTATCGCCCCCCAATCTTAATTTAGCACCGCTCAGCATTTTAAAATATGAAGCACCACCCAAAGAATTAATAGAATAATTTTCTGGGAGATCCAGAGTAGAATTCACGCCAATTGTAATTCCTTCTCTACTTTGAAGTTCTAAATAACCATCAAAACTTGTACCTGCAAAAATCAAGTTTGTCGTGTTAGCATTGCCGACCACTACTTTTTCAAAAAGTACTGCTTGTACTGTATCTCCTACACCTTGCGTGTATGGGTCCGGCTGCGGTGTAGTATAATTGTATAAATATTGGGTACCTGCTTTATCAAAGGTAAAATTCGTATGTTCATCTGTAGTATACCCTCTTTTATTAAAGGTCATGTTACCCCTTAAAAGAAAAAGTTGCTCCCTTGAGTTTCCATTAGAACCGACAGCAGATTGACCTTCGTTAACACCTTGTAATCCTGCAGGCCTGCTCAAGATAACATTGCCATTTATTGTCGTTTTATTTTGAGTTGAAAATGAGCATCTATCATATTTATTAGCTCCGGGACAGGTAATAACTAAATCGCCGCTAATGGATACTTTTCCGTATCCTAATATATTTAAACTTTTTACATTAGTAGAAGTCGATTTATTGTTTATAGTCAGAGATTTAACCGCAACATCTACATCAATGGTAAGTGGAATAGATGTAAATAAATTTGTTGGATAATTTACTGTTTCATCACCGCCTGACGATCTATTAAAGTCAATAATTGCGTCCTCACATGACGTTGGTAAATGGCCTAAACTCCATGAAGCCGCTAATGCACTCCAGGTGTATGGGCCGGAGCCGTTCAAATTAAGCGTGTTAGTACCACCTCCACTACATGCGTTTGTGGCACCTGCGGTAGACACGGATGTAGAAAGCGCACCTTCACTAACTGAATAAATTTTAAACATGTAAGTAGTTCCCGCAAGCAAATTAGTAATAACTGCAGATGTAGTATTTGCAGCCGTCTGCAATGCAAAATCATATGTAACCCCTCCATCATCAGATTTATAAATAACAAACCCCTGTTCATTTAATACACTAGTCCCAACCCAATTTACAGTCAAAGAAGTTGTGGTTGGAAGGATAACTGTGGGAAGTGTTGGTGGAAGTAAAACAGGAGGTGTAAATTTTATTTCTCGTCTGGAACCATTTGAAGCGCTATTTAAACTGCCAATATTCCCTGTAGATGTATAACTATTTTTTGTAGCCGGAGTGTTAGTATTAACACCGAAAGACCCATGATTTAATGAAAGGGTTTTTGTATTGACATTGTCGCTGCTTAATCCTATAACAACACTCTCAGCACCTGAAACTCCTGTAGTGTTTCCAATTGCCATTCCTCCATATATATATTGAATAATACCGGTTGTTTCATTAAGTATTACTTGAAAAGTGCCATTAGCACCTCCGGAACTAGCTCCTAGTCCCATATTCAAAAATTCAATGATGCATTTTCTGTTTGGTGCGGTTCCGGTAACTACAGAATGGACCTTGCCCGTAGCTGAAGTTTTTAAATATCCGGCAAATGGTGCTAATACTGCACCGCTTGCTGCAGACAAAGGGAAACCGTTTCCTGTTTGGAGACTCGAAATACCGGATGTACCAAAACGAATTAGTCCGTTAGAACTTGCTGTAAAATTATTATACCTAACTCCCATAAACCAAAAGTCGAAAGCCATACTTTCTACAAAAGAAGTAGTATTGTTTTTATTAAAAATTATTAAATCCTCAGAACCTGTCATAGCGAGCAAACTTGAGGAGTTATTATTGCTTACAGTATAATTTGCTGTTGTTGGCGCTTGGCCAGGCGCTAAAAATACAATTAACGATAAAATGAAAGTCAATAAGCTTACTGCAAATAGTTTTTGTAACGTTGTTTTCATAGTTGACGTATAATTATTTAAATACCTTTTAAAAAAAAGCATAGGAGATAATTTCCTGTGTAAAAACGTTGATGCTGTTGCAAGGCAAAAGCACTTAAGTTGTCATAGTTTGTTGTACCAGATTGAAAGTAGCATGGATTAGGGCCAAAGTCTACTTACTTTTTATGAACGAACCTTCTAGTATGTTATTGTGTAAATTCTATAAAAATGTAGAATAAATTCTATCTCGTAAAGAAACGTAGGTAGTATTACTAATGCTTGATGTAAAACTACTTATTAAGTTTACAGGTAACATTATCAGTAAAATATAAATCACTTCGTAAATATTAACTGAAAAACACTGTGGCTTATTTGAATGATTAAATAAAAAGTCAGGTAAAAGGTAATTTGGTTTTTATTCCAAATCAAAATTGATTGTGCTAGAAAAACATCTATAACAGATGTCAGTTTTATACATGGTGCATTTCTTCTCATCGCTCTAAAAGGCTGCTAAATACTTACAAAAAACCGCTTTGATGTTCATCAAAACGGCAGTAAATTAATGATCGCAGAATTATTTAAATAAACGGAAATGTTTAGTAACAAGTAAGAAGCAGCAGTTACAACATCGCCGCCTGTTTCATTTCAAAAGCCTTTTCGGCTCCAAGATATTTTTCCATGCGATTTTCCATAGCATAAATAACCGGGGTTAAAATTACTGCCATTATAGATTTATATGCGTAGTTGACCATGCAGATGGCAAGCACTTTTTGCATGCTCCAACCCTGCCCTAAATAAAATGCAATAAAAAGTACAATGAAACTGTCAACAAGCTGAGAAACCAAAGTGGAGCCTGTTGCACGCAACCATACCTTTTTTTCGCCCGTTACTTTTTTTATTTTATGAAACACAAATACATCTACCAACTGGCTTACCATAAAGGCCGCAATGCTGCCCAAAATAATCCACATGCCTTGCCCAAATACTGCATTAAAAGCATTGCTCATATTAGGCACACCTTTATCAACATTGGTACCATACCAAAAATCTGCTGCAGGCACTCTCATGGCTAAAAAAAACATTAAGAATGCATAGGCTATAAGGGCTACAGCAATATATGATATTCGTCTAACTGCTTTGGGACCGTAATATTCATTCACAATGTCTGTAATAATAAACTCTAGTGGCCAAAGTAAAACTCCACATGTAAGGCTAACGGATAAGCCGCTTTCTCCCAATAATGAAAAATTAAATGGAGCCATGCCAAATACTTTTTCAAGAGAAAATATTTTACCGCCAATACATTCTGCAATCAGGGCATTGGCAACAAAAAAAGCTGTAATACTAAGGAAGAGTTTTGTTGGCTTATCTTTTAAAATACTTGTTATCATAAAAGTAATTTACAATAATAGATGCTCTGTTTAGATGTAGGGAATAAAATAATTTTAATGTCGTACAAAGAACGAATACCATATTTCAATAGGCAAAAGAAACATATTGAACCAGAATATAAAATTATTTACAGGCAAAGATTTTTTAATTGATTTTCTAAACAACACAATAAAAGCAAAAGCAGCATTTAATAAAATAGCTACCACAAAACCAAGTATTACAATTGTTCCCTCAACAGCCTGCAATGGAATTACAGCATTTGCATTGCCGCCCTTGCGCATACCAAATTCAACTAAACGCATCACCACCGAAATGATAAAGCAAATATTGCAGATGAATACTATTTTGGAAAAGAAGCGCATAGAGGTGAAAGTTACGGATTACGGGTTGAAGGTTACGAGTTGGAAGTTTACAAGTTGCGAGTTATTTATGTAAAGATTTACAGCACAAGTGCTTTCTAAATTCCTAATTACAAACTTCCCATTGTCCGCTGCGCCCGTGCTACTTCCCTCTTCCCCAACCCAACCAGTCATTACCGTTTGCATAAAGCATGAGCGACAATAAAATAACCATACCTGCAATTTGAGCATATTCTAAAAACTTTTCACTAGGTTTTCTACCTGTGATCATTTCTATTAAAGTAAACAATACATGACCACCATCCAATGCAGGGATGGGTAACAAATTCATAAATGCAAGTACAATAGAAAAGAACGCAGTAATATTCCAAAATTGCTCCCAATCCCAGGTATTACCTGAGAAAACTGAACCCATAGATTTAAAGCCGCCAACACCTTTATAAGCCCCTGTAGAAGGTTGAAATATCAATTTAAACTGTTGAATGTACTCACCCAATTTTACGCCCGCCAATTTTACACCCGCCGGAAAAGCCTTAAAAAAGGAATAACTCGTATGCTCTGTTTTAAAATAACCAAGGCTATCCATTTGCACACTTGTAGGCAATGTTGGCGCTATTCTTCCTTCATCATTTACTTGTACGGGAAGCACTACAAAAGATCCATTTCTTTCTACAGTGAGCGCAACTTCTTTGCTTTTGTGTTGTGCAAAATAAGCAGATGCCTCATCTAAAAACTGAACATTTACAGAATCTACTTTCACTATTTTATCCCATTCCTGTAAGCCCGCTTTTTTTGAAGGGGATGTATCTGACTTTTGAAACTCGCCCATCACAGCAGGAATACGTTGTAGCAATAATGGAACTTTAGATCTTTTCTTCTCTACAAGCTGGCCAATAAGACTTACCGGTATTGTTACGTTGGTTGGTTTTTCATTCCGAAGTACTTCAATATTTCCACCACCACTAAACAATATTTTTTTGGCAACATCATCAAAATATTTAATTGAATCGCCGTTAACGGAAACAATTTTATCGCCACTTCTGAGCCCGATATCATA
>JBBRPX010000033.1:0-21906 GCA_038227505.1 Chitinophagales bacterium | reverse complement strand
AATTATAAAATCAAGAAAGCCATGCTCTAATAAAAATTCACTTCTTTGAAAACCTGCAGGCACATCCTTTTTTATCGTTTCCTTTATAACCCGTGGCCCTGCAAAACCAATCAGCGCCTCTGGTTCACCGCAAATAATATCGCCTAGCATGGCAAAAGAAGCAGTCGTGCCACCAAAAGTGGGATCTGTACACAAAGAAATGTAGGGGATTTTTGCCTCTGCAAGTTGATAAAGTTTACCGGAAGTTTTAGCAAGTTGCATGAGTGAAAAGGCGCTTTCCATCATGCGTGCCCCACCACTTTTATTAATTATCATAAATGGAATACGGTGCTCCATACAATAATCACAAGCCCGGCTTATTTTTTCACCCATTACACTACCTAAACTTCCGCCAATAAATTCAAAATCCATACAGGCAATTACAAGATCGTGCCCGAGTACTTTACCATGTGCCACTGTAATTGAATCATGGATATCCGTTTTCTTATAAGTATCTTCAAGCCTTTTACCGTAGGGTTTCAAATCTACAAAGCCTAAAAAGTCTTTAGATTTTATATTTGCAAAAAGCTCCTCGTGTAGTCCATCATCAAAAATAATATCGAAATATTCATCACTTCCTATTCTATGGTGATAGTCACATTTTGGGCATACATAATTATTTTCTTCGAGGTCAGTAACTGTGCAGGTGTATTTACACTCAGGACATTTTTCCCAAAGGCCTTCAGGTGCATCTTTTTTATCTTTGGTTGATGTTAATATCCCTTTTTTAATTCTTTTAAACCAACTGCTTTTATGCACATTTATATTTTCATTTTCACCTGAAAGGATTGCTTCAAAATCTTCTTCTTTCTTCATTTATTTTTATTTTACGAGGATTGTTTCTTCAAAAGAATAGACAAATCTATAAAACTAATTTGCTCCAATTATGCATTCCTGTTTATGCAATTCAAATCATCAAAAGCAATTTCCAATCTTTTAATAAAACTCTCTTCTGCTTTTCTTAACCAAACTCTTGGATCGTAGTGTTTTTTATTTGGAGAATCGGCACCTTCAGGATTTCCCAACTGGCCTTGTAAATAACCTTCATTTTTTTTATAATTTTCTAAAATTCCATCCCAGAAAGCCCACTGTAAATCAGTATCTATATTCATTTTTATGGCGCCATAACCAATGGCTTCTCTCATTTGATGTTGCGGAGAACCACTACCACCATGGAATACAAAGTAAACAGGCTTTGGGCCGGTCTTTAATTCTTTTTCAATATAGTCTTGGCTGTTTTTTAAAATTATAGGAGTAAGTTGAACATTGCCTGATTTGTAAACACCATGTACGTTGCCAAATGCTGCTGCAATGGTAAATAATTTTCCAACCTTACTTAGTTCTTTATAAGAATAAGCAACATGCTGAGGTTGGGTATACAGCTTATCATTATCTACATCACTGTTGTCAACACCATCTTCTTCACCTCCTGTAACACCTAATTCAATTTCTATGCTCATACCAAGTGGTGCCATTCTTTTGTAAAATTCTACTGATGTTGCGATATTTTCTTCAATAGGTTCTTCAGACAAATCAAGCATATGAGAACTGAAAAGTGGCTGACCTTTTTCTTTGTAAAACTGCTCGCCCGCATCTACCAAACCGCTCACCCATGGTAGCCATTTTTTTGATGCGTGATCAGTATGTAACACCACAGGCACACCATAATATTTTGCGACATTGTGTATATGTAAAGCCCCAGAAATTCCGCCTGCAATATTACCTTGTAATTTATCATTGGGCATGCCTTTTCCGGCAATAAACTGTGCGCCGCCGTTTGAAAATTGTATGATAACGGGAGAATTTACATTAGCAGCGGCTTCTAAAGTTGCATTAATTGTATTGGTGCCAATTGTGTTAACTGCAGGCAAGGCAAACTGGTTGTCTTTTGCGTCGTTGTATAAAGCTTCTAAAGCTGCGCCATATAAAACGCCTGAACCATATTTACTCATAGAATGTTTTTTTACAAATGTATGAAAGTACATTCATTAATTACATTCACAAGTGTAGCTGTAACATGCCAATTTTTTTGAGTAAATTATTAAAATAAAATGGCATGTATTTCATTCTACTTCCGTACCAGCTAAACATTTCTCCATCTACTAAAAGTATTTTTGCATGGGGTATATTTGCTTGTATTTCTGTGATATGTTTTTCTTTAAAAGGGTAGGGCTCTGATGATAGTAAAATTAGTTGGGGGTTGTCAATTGCTACATCCTGTAATGTTACTGTTGGATATCTTTCTTGGGTCTGAAAGATGTTTTGTAAACCTACTCGGCGCATTAAATCACTAATGAAAGTCTCTCCACCAATTGTCATAAAAGGATCTTTCCAAATAAAATAGGCAGTTTTAATTTGTTGTGTTGGTTTTTTAATTGATTTGAAACCTGTTTCAATTTCTTTAATAAGATTTTCAGCTTCAATTTTTTTTGAGGTTATTTCGCCAATATTCAATATCATTTTAAGCGCATCATCGTAATTAGCTACATCAGTTAAATAAACTGGAAAGCGTTTAGACAAGTTTTCAATTTGGTCTTGGTTGTTCTCTTCTTTGTTGGCTATTATTAAATCAGGCTTTAGGCTTTTAATTTTTTCTATTTGTAGGTTTTTAGTGCCACCAATTTTTTGTTTGGTTTGGTGCCATTGGGTTGGATGAATACAAAATTTAGTTATTGCAACAGTTTCTCTTGATAGATTTAGATCATACAAAAGTTCAGTAATAGAGGGAACCAACGAAATAATTCTTTGGGGACTTGCAGGAGAAACTTTACTAAGAAACATTCTTAAAAATACACTCTGATTTTAAATAAAAAAAACTTCCATCACACTTTGTTTGCACTCAGCATGATGGAAGTAATAATTTGCACCAACGATACATTCCCGGTTTTCACAGAGAGATTTTAAATCTGAATTTTTAATTCAGTTAAATGATATCCCGGTTTCAGTGATTTGGTTTTTCGCTATCATCGCTGTGGTTAGCAGCATAAGCATTTTTTTTAGGATTCGTGTTTTTTATAGGTTTTTGATTCGATGGTTTTTTGCTTTCTACTGTCGTTGGCAGCTTGTGCAGGTATTGATTTAGTCTTTTCAATTTGCTATCATCGCTTTTAAGGGCATAAGCAGGACAATTGGACACTTGGTTTTGCTATCATCGCCTTTTAAAGCATAAGCAAGGACATTGGCTTTTTTGATCTTTTCAATTTGCTATTATCGCTTTTTTAAGCATAAGCAGGATAATGGAACTGTCTTTTCGCAATCATCGCTTTTTAAAAGCATATGCGGGATATTTTAGTTTTCATAGGAATAAGAGCATCAAATTATTTTATTTGAAATCAAATGATTTCATTTTTTGTTGTTTCAGAGGTATTCAAAGATCTTAAAACAGAAGTTGATTGATATTGAATTTTAAAGTTTTTCTATTTCTTTTTAAAGGATATTAAGAACAACTTTTTGGCTTTTTCATGATTCTTGGATTGTGATTGATAACTAATCTTTATCAACCAACTTCTTAAACAAAGATGAACAGTTTTATGAGTGTATACAAGAGCAAATCTTCTCTTTTATTAAAATGAAGTAAATACAGATGTAAAAGTAGTTACGCAATAAATGATGGGTATTTTTTACAAACCTGCTTATCGTAAAATTACTTACACAAATTGTAGAATTAATGCAACAAAAAACGCCACACTTTTCAGAATGTGGCGTTAATGCTATGGAAAACTGCTTTTTTGTTTAAACGTAAAACAACTAAACTTTATTTAGAAAGGCTTTGAATGATATCATATTTTGTTACAATGTGTAAAGTTCCGCTGTCATCTTTACTAATAACTGCACCGTTTTCTTTTGAGATATAACTGCTTAGCCGCTCCACAGGCATATCGAAGGCAACCATTGGATAAGGCTTCTCCATAACCGATTCAATTAAATTGCTTTTAAGCTCCGGGTTATTTAAGATTTTATCAAACAAACCATTTGCTGAAATTGATCCAATATTCTCATCTAAATTATAAACAGGAATGTTTTCAATGTCATATTTCTTCATCAGATCAATCGCTTCTAAAACGGTTTGGGAAGGTGTAACTGTCATTATTCTTTGTGCACCACGTCCCTTAACAAGATCTTTAAAAGTTTTTACTTCCAAAAATCCTCTTTCCATCATCCATTGATCATTGTAAATTTTACCAACATAACGGCTGCCGTGGTCATGAAATATAACAACTACTACATCATCTTTTTTAAGCTGTTCTTTAAGTTGCATCATTCCCTGCAAAGCACTGCCGCAACTATATCCAATAAAAATTCCCTCCTCTTTTGCAATGCGCCTAGCCATTAAAGCACCGTCTTTGTCTGTAACTTTTACAAACTCATCTATATATTTCATATCATAATTCTGCGGCACAAAATCTTCCCCAAAACCTTCGCTTATATAAGGGTAAACTTCTTTTTGATCAAGTTCTCCGGTTTCAAAATATTTCTTCAGTAAAGAACCATAGCTGTCTATTGCCCATACTTTAATATTTGGATTTTTTTCTTTTAAATATTTACCCGTTCCTACAATAGTTCCACCTGTACCTGTTGCAACAACTAAATGAGTTACTTTGCCCTCTGTTTGCTCCCAAATTTCAGGACCTGTTTGCTCGTAATGTGCAAGTCTGTTTGCAAGGTTATCATATTGGTTTACATACCACGAATTTGGAACTTCTGTTGCCAGCCTTTTTGATACGGAATAATAGGAGCGTGGATCTTCAGGCTCTACATTTGTGGGGCATACGATAACTTCAGCACCTACAGCTTTTAGAATGTCTGCTTTTTCTTTTGATTGTTTATCAGTAGTTGTAAAAATACATTTGTAACCCTTCACGCAAGCTGCTAATGCCAGCCCCATTCCTGTATTACCGCTTGTGCCTTCAATGATGGTACCACCAGGTTTAATCTTACCTTCCTTCTCAGCCACCTCCAACATTTTTAAAGCCATTCTATCTTTAATGGAATTACCGGGGTTAAAGTATTCAACCTTTGCCAAAACGGTACATGGCAAATCTTTAGTGATTTTATTTAATTTAATAAGGGGTGTGTTACCAATGGTTTCAAGGATATTATTAAGCCACATAATTTATTTTTAGGCGCAAAGTTAAGTATATAATTGTTCAGCAGTTTTGGGGCTAGTAAACATAGAATAAATTCTAAAAAAATAGACTATGACTATTATTTTTTTGTTTGATGATGCGCAGATATTTGTAAAAGAATTTATATCCGTATTTGTTCAAAGTATCCTGATTGAAAAACAAAGTATCCTAGCGAAAACTGACAAGTCCTTTACATGATCTTACTGCTTTTCTTAAGAAATTAGAAAGCCTCTTTTTAGGGGCTTTAATAGTATTAAGGTTTATATTTATTTTATGATTTCCAATGCTTTTTTAATGAAAGCATCATCTTCATTTATGCTTTCAAAATATCCTTCAGTTCTAAACAACTGCTTAGCTATAGATGATTTTAAAATTTTTTCGATGGCAGATTTTTCTTTTACTGTAATTGCTGTCAATGCAATGGAATCTTTTGCAGCAATGCTTTCAAAAAATTTCCACTGTGGGTCGTTAACAGTATAAGAGTGAACGAAAGAGAGCGAATTTTTGTACCGCAATAATTCCTGTTGGTGTTCTTTATAATACTTGTAGCCAAAATCTGCCAGCGTTCCTCTACTGTAAATTTTAGCGACCGTTAAGCTTATTTTAGATGTATCTGCCGGTATAAAATAATCAGGCGAAATACCTCCCGCAGCATACAATTTTTTTCCTTTAGAGGATTTGTAAATTTTTGTCGTGTCATTTTTTACTGAATCTGCAGAACTCATTTCTCCATTGCTATAGCGGTTGTAAACCGAACTGTAATAAGCCTTTGGTCCATCTTTATAACTGCGTTGAATGCTTCTGCCGATAGGCGTATAATAACGGGCAACTGTAAGTCTTAACGCAGCACCGTTTTGCAAATCGTATTGCTCTTGTACTAAACCTTTACCGAAACTCCTTCGTCCCACAATTGTTGCACGATCCCAATCTTGCAGTGCACCCATCAATATTTCACTTGCACTTGCAGATCCTTCATCAGCCAAAATAACCAGTTTACCCTGTTCAAACTGGCCCTGTCGTCTGCACCTGAATTCCTTTTTTTGTACATGTAAACCTTCTGTATAAGTTATCAATTTATCGCCTTCCAAAAATTCATCTGCAATTTCCGTAGCTTCATCTAATACACCTCCGCCATTTCCTCTCAGGTCAAGCACCAACGATTTCATCCCCGCTTTTTTCAAGGTAAGCAGGCTGTTCATAAACTCTTTGTATGTTTGAGAGCTGAATTTATTTAGCTTTATATAACCCGTCAAAGTATCTAGCATGTAGGCCACATCAACCGTTACGATAGGAATATTTCCTCTACCAACTTCAGTAACCATCTGTTTGCCGTTTCTGAGCATAGTTACTTTAACAGTAGATTCGTCTGGTCCTCTCAAAATATTTCGTATTCTATCAGTTGACATTTTTTTGCCCGAGATGGAGCTGTCCCCCGCCTTCAGCATAATATCGCCAGTTTTTAAACCTGCTTTTTCTGAAGGACCTCCTGCCAATACATTTATTACATTTAAACTGTCATTCAGCATGTTAAATTCAATACCGATTCCAAAAAAACTTCCTTTAATTTCTTCATTTATTTGCTGAAGATCTTCAGCAGGTATATAAGTAGAATGAGGGTCAAGCTTGCTTAAAATAGCCTGTATTGCAGTGTCGGTAATACTTTTCGTATTAATTGTGTCTACGTATCTATTGTTGAGTAGGTTTATAATTTCTTGTATAGAAGATGCTTTGTCTATTGCAAAAAAACTTTTGCCTGGTATAGCGTCTCTCATTTTATACCCCATCATCATCCCAATAATCATCACAATGCTGAACAATAATGGAAGCCAAATTTTTAAATTTTTGTTCATGTTTTGTCATTTTAACTAAAAATTATTTTAGCTATTCTAAATTTTTGCGAAGATAATTTTTTAAGAGAATTTATGGCGTGTTTGTTTTACCTTGTTTTACTTAAATAAAAAACATGCACTCAATCCTTATTGCAGATAGTGGTTCAACCAAAACCCAATGGTGTCTTTTAACGGGAAATAAAAAGAAAATGATTTCCACACAGGGGATAAGTCCATATTTTTTAAACGATGAATCTTTAGGCACTATATTATCTAATGAACTATTACCCAAAACAGGAGACACACATATTGATGAAATTTTTTATTATGGAACTGGCTGCAGTAATCCCGAAAATATTTCTTTGGTAAAAAGAGGGCTAAAAAAAATATACAAAACAAGTTCTATAAAAGTTGAACATGATTTACTTGGCGCAGCAAAAGCGCTATGTGGAAACGGAAAAGGCATAGCCTGTATACTTGGCACAGGTTCTAACTCCTGCTATTTTAACGGAAAAAAAATTATAAAAAACAGTCCAGGTCTTGGCTTTATTTTGGGTGATGAAGGAAGTGGAACACACCTCGGTAAAAAAGTGTTACAGTATTATTTGTACAATACTTTTGATGCAGAGTTGATGGATAAATTTAAAGATAAATATCCCCAAACTACGGCTCAAATTCTTGATAGTATATATAAAACAGCTCTTCCAAACAGGTATCTCGCAGGTTTTGTACCCTTTTTAATAGAAAACAGGGGGCATTTTATGATAGAAAATATTATTGAAGACAGCATAAATGATTTCTTTTTTAACCATGTGTACAAATACAGAGAAAGCTGGAGTTTGCCAATTAATTTTGTGGGAAGTGTAGCCTTTGGCTTTAAAGATGTACTCGCCGAAATGTGCAAGGGTTATCAAATTAAGTTAGGTAATGTAATAAAAACACCAATGGACGGATTGATAAAGTACCATAAAAATTGATAGCAAAATAGAAATAAATAGTTTTTTTTGTTATGTATAAGTGTTAAATTGTATTTTAAAATTTTAATACTAAATCTAAAGACATGAAAATTAAAATTCTACTTACTACATGTTTATTTGCAGCGTCTTTTATATCGAACGCTCAAACAGAAAATAAGGGTTTTGCCATTACGGGTGATGGTAATAAAGATTTTATGTGGATGAACATCCGGCAAATCAACCTATCAACGGGCCAGGTTACAAAAACAGTATTTCAGCACAGCAAAACTAATTTTTCAATGTTGAATGTTGAAACAAAAAAATCTGTTAACCAAAGTCAATTTGCCGATGGAAATGTTTTTAGTCCTTCACAATACCCAACGGCTAGTTTCGTTGCTGCTGCTGCATATGACAGAAGATCGGATAAATTATTTTTTGTACCGATGCGTATAGGCGAACTAAGGTGGATGGATGCAAATGTAAAAAATGATGTGCCACAATTTTATTCAGCACCAATACCGGGTTATGTACCTAGTTTAGGTGGAGAAGAAGCTAACAACATCACAAGAATGGTGGTAGCTAGCGATGGCTTTGGCTATGCGGTTAACAACGATGGAAGTCATTTGTATAAATTTACAACCACTAAAAAGCCATTGATTACTGATTTGGGACCTCTGTTAGATGCTGAAGAAAACAAAGGATTATCCATCCACAATAAATGTAGCAGCTGGGGTGGAGATATGATTGCAGATGCTTTTGGCAAATTGTACATTATATCTGCAACTCGAAATGTATTTGTTGTAGACATTACTTCACGCATTGCGGCATTTAAGGGTACCATAAGTGGGTTGCCTGGAAATTATACTACAAACGGAGCTGCAGTTGATGCTGATGGAAATATAATCCTGAGTAGTGCAACGGCATTTGAAGGCTATTATAAAATGTCTATATCTGACCTTGCGGCTAAAAAAATGGAAGGTTCAGATGTTATTTATAATGCATCAGATCTTGCATCCGGTAATTTCCTATTGCAAAAAGAAGCTGATCAGGCAAGGAATGCATCACTTTCTAGTTTGGTAACAATTAAAGGAAACAGCAATCTTTCTCAAAACAGCATTTATCCAAACCCTGTTGTAAGTAACACATTTAATGTTTTGCTTGATGGCAAACAGAACGGTGCTTATACTATCATTGTTTCCGATCTTGCCGGTAGAGCATTGCAATCTACAAAAGTTGGATTGTCAAAAGGGCAACAAACGCAGCAGGTATCTTTAAGAAATCGTCCGGTAAAAGGAACTTACATTATTAAAATTCTTGACGAAAAAAACAATGAAATACTTTCTGAAAAAGTAGTTATTCTTTAATAAAAAAAATTGGTTATAAGTACAGGGCTGCCTTTTTAGGCAGCCCATTTTTTTAAGAATTAAGTGCTGATTTTGCAAAAAAAATATTACTGAAAATAAAATCTGATATGCTTCTACATTCAAGTTTCCGTATTTAGAATATATAACTATATTTTTTTGCAGGATATTTGTATTGTGTTGGTAAATACATGCTATTATGCAGAATATTGAACCTTATTTTAATTGGCGCCACCTCTACACAGCAGAGGAAGATAGACGTTCTCCCTTTTTTGAAAGGGCATACAGTGAGTTTGAATATACCCATTTAGTTTACAACTATTACATACATCCACAATGGGATGAATTTGGTTCAACCACTTTATATTTAAAGTTATTGTTTGTAGAATATGACCAGCATTTTGCCATCATTGAATTGTTAGGTGAATGGAACGATGCAATTGAAAATGATGTTATGACGTTAAGAAGAAACATTACCGATTTAATGTACAAACAAGGTATTTATAAATTCATCATTATAGGTGAAAATGTTTTAAATTTTCATAGTAGTGATGATAGTTATTATGAAGAATGGCATGAGCAGGTAATAGATGATAGGGGGTGGATTGTGCTTTTAAACTTACCCGAGCAAAGTAAACATGATTTTAAAAAAGCAAGAATTACAAACTATATTGAAATGTTTAACTTGTTGCAATGGCGCACCTTAAAACCTGAAATCGTTTTTTCTTTAGTTGACGAAGAAATGGGAAAAAGATTGAATTGATTATTTCCCTTCAATTATTTTTTTGTTGGTATTGTATTTATTCTTGCATATTCATATCTGCCAATTTGTTCACATGAATAATAAGCATCAACCCCCAATGAAACGATACTTCCACTTTTTTGAATATCGATAAAGCCATCATCCAATATTAGTTCTTTGTCTAAATAGGCATCCTTTAGTGAACCAATCACTATAAACGTTCCGTTGTGTTTTATCGAAATTATTTCAACAAGATTTAAGGCCAGTTGAATATTACTTTCGGCTACAAAAGGTGCTTTAAAATTGTCTTTATAAATAGGTTTTAGGGCTGTCTCTTCAAACTCACTTACACCTGTTTCATATTTGGCACTTGTTTGATGTGCTTTCGATAAAAATGCAGGTTGTATGTGGTTGATGGTAAATTGTTCTGTCGTTTTAATATTGGTAATAGTATGAGGGCTTGCAGCCAGCGGACGATTTATAAAACCAATTAAGGTAGGGTCGGCACCTAGGTGAAAAATGTTGCTGAATATGGCAAGATTTGGTTTTTGTTCATTATTAATGGTACCAATTAAACTTACCGGTTTAAAGCCCGATAAACAGTTAACAAAATTGGCTCTATAAAATCTGTCCCAATCTTTTATTTCGTTTATAGAAAAGTGATTCATAAAATTTTTATGCGAAGTTCTTCAATTAAATAAATCTTTAATGAAACATTTAAAATAAAAATAAAAAACTTGAACTTACCTGCCTTACTTTTGCAATACCAATTTTTCTCAACAATATTCGCTTTATGACTTGGAAACTTTTTTTCACTTCTTCCATCGGTAAGAAATTTTTAATGGGTGCTACAGGGTTATTTCTAATTACTTTTTTAATTGTCCATGCTTCAATAAATTCAATGATATTTTTTAATGACGGAGGTGAAACCTTTAATCATTGGGGTCATTTTATGGGTAGCAATATCATTATACGAACAATGGAAATTGGGTTGATGCTTTTTCTACTTTTGCATATTGTTCAGGGGTTGTCATTATGGAGACAAAACAGAATTGCACGTCCTATTAAATATGCCGTTACAAGACCCGACGGAAAAAGTAAATGGTACAGCAAAAGCATGGGTTTACTTGGTACCCTGATTTTGATTTTTTTGATCATGCATTTCTATCATTTTTGGATACCTTCTCGCTTTGGTGGTATGGCAAATATTCAACCACTTTCTGAAACAACATTAGGGCAGGAGTACAATAACCAACCGGTCCATAATTTATATAAAGAAATGCAAAATGTTTTTTCAGGTAACTTAATTGTGATAATATTTTATGTGTTGGGTTGCATATCTCTATGCTGGCATTTAATGCATGGCTTCCAAAGTGCTTTTCAAACATTTGGTGTAAATCACAAACGATATACACCATTGATAAAAACTGTCGGTGTAGTTTATTCTGTAGGTATTTCTTTGTTGTTTGCGAGCATGCCCGTCGCCTTTTATTTTGGTTGGGTAAGTTAATTTTATTTTTATTTTCTGATATAATAACATTGTAATAAACCTGTTGATGTACTTTTAATATTAACAGAAAAAATTCGCTTTATGAATTCAAAAATTCCGCAAGGGGAAATGGACAAAAAGTGGGAGGATTACAAGGGACATGTGAAACTTGTAAACCCATCTAACAAACGCAAACTCGAAGTAATAGTTATAGGTACTGGCCTAGCTGGTGCGTCTGCTGCTGCTTCTTTAGGGGAGCTTGGCTATAAAGTAAAAGCATTTTGTTTTCAAGACAGTGCAAGGCGTGCACATAGCATAGCAGCACAAGGTGGTATAAATGCTGCAAAGAATTACCAGAATGATGGTGATTCTGTTTTTCGTTTATTTTATGATACAGTAAAAGGTGGTGACTACCGTGCAAGAGAAGCAAACGTGCATAGGCTTGCAGAAGTAAGTACCTCAATCATTGACCAATGTGTAGCCCAGGGCGTGCCTTTTGCAAGAGAATATGGCGGTTTGCTTAGCAATCGTTCGTTTGGTGGAACTCAGGTGCAGCGTACGTTTTATGCCGCAGGTCAAACAGGGCAACAGCTTTTGCTCGGTGCTTATAGCGCTGTAGAAAGACAAGTTGCTTTAGGTAATGTAACGATGTATCGCCGCCACGAAATGCATGACGTTGTATTAATTGATGGGGTTGCCAAAGGCATTATTGCTAGAAACCTGGTAACAGGAGAATTAGAAAGGCACGGTGCACATGCAGTTTTACTTTGCAGTGGTGGTTATGGAAACGTATTTTATTTAAGTACAAATGCCATGGGCAGTAATGTAACTGCAGCGTGGAGAGCCCATAAAAGAGGCGCATTTTTTGGAAATCCTTGTTTTACACAAATTCACCCAACTTGTATTCCTGTAAGCGGTGACCACCAAAGCAAGCTCACGTTAATGAGCGAAAGTCTAAGAAATGACGGCAGGATTTGGGTTCCTTTGAAGAAGGGTGACACAAGACGAGGTTCCGAAATACCTGAAGAAGAAAGAGATTATTATTTAGAAAGGAGATATCCTGCTTTTGGAAATTTGGTGCCTAGAGATGTAGCAAGCCGTGCAGCAAAGGAAAGATGCGATGCTGGTTACGGTGTGGGCACAACCAAGATGGCGGTGTTTTTAGATTTTGCAGATGCTATTAAAAGATATGGCAAAATTGAAGCTGGTAAAAAAGGTATTACCGATATGTCAGAAGAAGCTATCATTGCTTTGGGAAAAGATGTTGTAGCGGAGAAATACGGTAATCTTTTTGAGATGTATGCAAAAATAACAGGTGAAAATCCATACGAAATGCCAATGCGTATTTACCCTGCTGTGCATTACACAATGGGTGGGCTTTGGGTAGATTATGAGTTGCAGACAACTATTAAAGGATTATACGCTTTGGGTGAAGCTAATTTTAGTGACCATGGAGCAAACAGATTAGGTGCCTCTGCTTTGATGCAAGGGCTTGCTGACGGCTATTTCGTAATACCTTACACACTAGGAAATTATCTTGCAGATGAAATTCGTAATGGGGCTGTAGATCCGAACCAGCAGGCATTTTTAGATGCAGAAAAGGGAGTGGCTGAAAGAATAAATAAATTTTTATCAATAAAGGGTACAAAAACGGTAGAGAGTTTTCATAAAAGACTTGGAAAGATTATGTGGGATAAATGCGGCATGGCTCGCAATGCAGAAGGATTGAAAGAAGCCATTACAGAAATACGAGCTTTGAAAGAAGAATTTTGGAGCGATGTGCTTGTGCCGGGAGAAGTGAACGAGATGAACCCTGAGTTAGACAAAGCCGGTAGAGTAGCTGATTTTATTGAACTTGGTGAGCTAATGTGTATTGATGCGCTAGATAGAGAAGAAAGCTGCGGAGGTCATTTTAGAGAAGAAAGCCAAACCGAAGACGGAGAAGCAAAACGTGACGATGCACATTACGCTTACGTTGCTGCGTGGGAGAGCAAGGGTGAAAATGAATGGGCTTTACATAAGGAAGAATTAAGTTTTGAAATTGTGAAGCCAACACAAAGGAGTTATAAATAATTTATTGATTACACATTTAATCAAATTGCAAAAGTTTGTAAAATATGGAGCACTACCACATGAATCTCACGCTGAAAGTTTGGCGCCAAAAAAACAATAAAGCAAAAGGGAGTTTTGAAACATATAAAGTGAAAGACATTTCGTCTGAAATGAGTTTTCTTGAAATGTTTGATGTGTTAAATGAACAACTGATATTAGAAGGTAAATCCCCGATTGCATTTGATCATGATTGCAGAGAAGGTATTTGTGGAATGTGCAGCATGCACATAAATGGCGAAGCTCACGGTCCATGGAAACAAAATACAACTTGCCAATTGCATATGAGGGCCTTTAAAGATGGCGATACCATAGTGGTAGAACCATGGCGCAGCAAGGCTTTCCCTGTTGTGAAAGATTTAATGGTAAACCGTTCAGCTTTTGACAGAGTAATAGAAGCCGGTGGATATATCAGTGTAAATACCGGAAATGCAGTAGATGCCAACGCAATACCGATTGATAAAAAGAAAGCTGATGATGCATTTATGGCTGCTGCTTGTATTGGTTGTGGTGCGTGTGTTGCAGCCTGCATTAATGGAAGCGCAATGCTTTTTGTTGGAGCAAAAATATCTCAACTTGCATTATTGCCTCAGGGCGATCCTGAAAGAGAAAGTAGGGCTTTAAACATGGTAGCGCAAATGGATAAAGAGGGTTTTGGCAATTGTACAAATACCTATGCTTGCGAAGCGCAGTGCCCGAAAGGGATTTCCGTTGCTAATATTGCACGCATGAATAAAGAGTATATAGGAGCAGGTTTTGCTACTGAAGAGGTTTAATTACGATTATGATTTATAGCTAAATGGTTTGGTGTTATCATCAAACCATTTTTTATTTATAAAACAGCAGAGCGATTATCATATTTAAAATTAAATTTATTACAAGCAACTGAATCAATGTTTTTTTAATCTTATTTAAAAATAGGGCTCAATATGTTGTGCTCCATGTTGATTTATTGCAAAAAATATTTTGTTATTAAATTTGATTATGCTGGTTTGCGACATTTACACATGGAATGCCCGGAAACGTAAAAAACTTCGTATTTTAAATATTAAACGCTGATACAAAAAATAGCATTATTTATTTTCAAGCTAAAACAATATTATAATTTCGTTTTAAGAGCACTAATTATGCTAATTGTAATGCTCAATTGCCGGAACTATGCAAATGCTCAAATTGGATCAACCAAAAATTCTAACCTAAGAAATAAAAAACTTGCAGTAAAATTTCCTTATCAAAAAATAGATAGTTTTAGTATTGCACCCGGCACATTATCTATAAAAAATATCGCAAGTTCAATGTACCAGATTGATGAAGTAAATGGTGCAATTAAGTGGAATGAACAACCCAATGCAGACAGTGTAGAAATTAACTATCGAGTGTTTCCCTTCAAAATAAATGCAGTTGCAAGGCGCTTTAATTATGAAGATGTAAGATACCGTTTCACCAAAGAAAATCCTTTTACTGTAATCAATGCTACAAAGCAAAGCAACCCACTTTTAAATTTTGGAACATTACAAACAGATGGAAGTTTTGGCAGAGCAATTTCGTTCGGCAACAACCAAGATGCTGTGGTGAACAGTACTTTGAACCTTCAGTTAAACGGTTTTATTGGTGATAGCATTGAAATTACAGCAGCAGTAACTGACAACAACCTGCCCATACAGCCAGATGGTAATACGCAAGATCTGCGTGATTTTGATAGAATATTTTTTCAGGCAAAAAAGAAAAACTGGGCAGTGAGTTTGGGAGATATTGATATAAGAGAAAGTAAAAATTATTTTCTTAATTTTTATAAAAGAGTACAGGGGATTTCTTTTTTAACTGAAAATAAAATTTCTAAAAATATTTCAAATTCTTTACTTGTTAGCGGGGCGGTTACAAAAGGAAAATTTACCCGAAATATACTAGTTCCATTAGAAGGAAACCAAGGGCCATACAGACTTGTTGGTGCTAACAACGAATTATTTTTTATAGTGCTAGCTAATACCGAAAGGGTATTTATTGACGGTATGAGGTTGCAGAGAGGCGAAGACCAAGATTATGTAATAAATTATAATACTGCAGAAATTACATTTACGCCCAAACGGTTAATAACGAAAGATGTTAGGATACAGGTTGAGTTTGAATATGCGGATCGAAACTATTTAAATTCTCAGCTGTATTTAAGCGATGAAATTAAGGTTAACAAAAAGGTGCAGGTTTACTTGGGAGCATTCTCAAATACTGATGCAAAGAATTCAGCTATTGATCAGGTATTGGATATTAAACAAAAACAATTTTTAGCAGATGCAGGTGATAGTATTACCACGGCATTTTATAAAAGTGCACTTAGGGATACTTTTGCAGTTGGAAAAGTTTTGTATCGCAGGACAGATACACTTGTAAATGCTGTGATTTATCCTTCTGTGTTCATACCTTCAACAAACCCGCAAGACTCATTGTATTCACTTTCTTTCAGTTTTGTTGGCGCAAATAAAGGGAGCTATACTCAATTACAGAATGCTACAAACGGCAAAGCTTTTAAGTGGGTGGCACCCGTAAATAATTTAAAACAAGGCGATTGGGAACCTGTCATCTTACTTGTTTCACCCAAAAAACTACAAGTGTTTACAGCAGGCGCAGATTACCTGATTAACAACAACACAAAGTTGAAAGCCGAGGTTGCTATGAGTAATTACGACTTAAACCTTTTTTCTTCAAAAGATAAAAATGATAATAACGGACTTGCCGTGAGGTTGCAATTAGAAAATGATAACAAAAAAATTAAATTAATAAACAAAGACTTTAAATTAAAAACAAATGCAACTTATGAGTACGTGCAAAATCGTTTTAAACCTATTGAAAGATTAAGAAATATTGAATTTTTACGAGACTGGAGTTTGCCTTTTGATCTGCTGCCCGCCAATGAAAAACTTATTAGTTTAACATCGAAAATTTCAGCGAAAAATGAAGATTTTGCAACATACGAAATTACCAATTATAACAGAAGTGATGGCTACAATGGCCTTAGACAAAGATTTGTAGAACAAATAAATAAAAACGGGTTTAGGATAACTTCAAATACAAGTTCTACAAATTTTGATGCTGTTTTACAAAAAGGTAATTTTTTAAGACCTACTATTGATGTTAATAAAACTTTTAAAAAATTAAAATCATTTGAAACCGGTATCAAATATTTAAGTGAACGAAATAAGCTTTCAGATAAAATTCCCGACACTTTAAATTTTACAAGTTTTGCCTTTAATGTTTATGAGTTTTATGCAAGAACCAACCAAAATAAATTAAACAAGTGGGGTGTAGCATTTAATATCAGAGAAGATTTTTTACCCCAAAAAAAATTATTACTTGCCGCAGATAAGAGTAATAATTACAGCGTATTTACAGAGCTTTTTGCAAACGAACATCATAAATTAAAGTTTACTGGAACATACAGAAAACTCAGGATTTTAGACAGTACCGTGAGTAGGCAAAAAGAAGATAGAAGTATTTTAGGGCGAACAGAATATTTTATAAATGAATTTAAAGGTTTTATTAATGGTAATATTTTATACGAAATAGGTTCAGGGCAGGAGCAGAGACGAGAATATTCTTATATTGAAGTGCCTGCCGGACAAGGTTTTTATACTTGGATAGATTACAATAGCAACGGTATACCTGAGTTAAATGAATTTGAAGAAGCTGTTTTTCAAGATCAAAAAAAGTATATTAGAATTTACACCCCGGGCAATAAATATGTTAAGGCAAATTATTTGCAGTTTAATTACAGCTTTGATATTGATCCGAAAACAATTATGAATGACAAGAGCAATTATGGGTTAAGAAAGATTTTAATGCGCAGTACAACAAGTTCTGCTTTGCAAATTGCAAAGAAAAATATCTCAAAAAATGATTTTTTATTTAATCCTTTTGGTAAAACTGCTGTTGACACTAGCTTACTAACCTTAAATTCATTTTTATCTAATACTTATTTCTACAACAGAACAAGTGCAAAATTTGGCTTGGAATTTACCCATAGCAAGGCATCAACCAAAGCATTGTTATCTTATGGGGTAGAAAGTAGATCCGTGCGAAATTTAAACAGCAAAGTAAGAGCAAGTTTAAAGAAAAATTTAGTGGCTACACTATTAGTGAAACAGGTTCAAAATACGCTTGCAACTCAAGCTATCAAATTTGAAAACAGAAATTATAACGTACTTCAAAATGCTGTTGAGCCGAGTTTGACCTATGTTTACAAATCAAATTTGAGAGCTACCTTAGGATATTTGTATTCAAAAAAGCAAAATAAAATCGACTCTTTAGAACAAGCAATTAACAATGCAATCATAACGGAAGCAAAATATAATATCCTTTCAGGAAGCAGCATTAATTTAAAATTTACCTATAATAATATAGATTTTAAAGGCTATAAGGGTTCACAAAATTCAACAGTTGGTTACTTATTATTAGATGGCTTGCAGCCGGGAAAAAATCTTCTTTGGAATGCAGAATTTACAAAAAGAATTAGCGGCAATATTGAAATTTCAGTACAGTATGAAGGGAGAAAGCCAGGCCTTGCGCAAACCATTCATACCGGTCGTGCATCTTTAAGAGCACTTTTTTAAAATAAAAAAGCGGTAAATAATTTTACCGCTTTGATTGATATGACCTGGAAATTGATATTCGATTTTAAAAGACTAACTAAAAAAACCACCTTTTCTTAAAGGTTTATAACCTTCGCCTACTTTAAAACCGTTGTTATATACTTCTATTTTGTAGTTACCAGTTGTAAAACTTGATCCTTGCTTCCAGTCAAAACTTACGCTTTGTCTTTTATTTTGGGTGTAAGTAACATCAAGTTTTTGTGTATATGGTTTTTCTTCACCTTGTCTTGTGCTAAAAGTACCAGAACCTAGTGCCTGAACAGCAACCGGTGATCCATCAGGTGCAGTAATACAAACATAAATTTCTTTTGCACCGCTTTCTGATAACATGTTTTCATCTATGTCAAAACTGATGCGTAATTTATCAACTCTTTTGGCAGTAGAAGTAGTTTTTTCTTTTCCATTCCTTCTTTCATTTATACCAACGATATTGAAATTAGATGCGTGAAGTGTTGAACCCACATTTATTAAATCTTCTTTTTGCTTAATTACAAGTGTAGAAGAATCGTAATTCCGAACTGCTCTGTCCCTTTGAGAAACAACCATTGCTTTTTCACCAATAAGCTGTATTTTTTGTTGTTGCAAAACAGCCACTTGTTCTTTGTAACCGTCTATGTCACCGTTAAGTGAACTAATCAATCTTTTGGCCTCTGCTAATTCTGATTGTGTTGCGCTTGACTTACTTAACAATTGTTGAATTCTTGTTTTCTTTTCATCAATTTCCCTGTCTTTTACAGTTATTGAGCTATCTTTTTTTGAGTTAGAAGTTTTTAAAACGTCGTAACGCATTGCAGCATCTTCCAATTCTTTTTGAAGTTGATCTCTCTGTGTAGATGTTGTAGCAATCATTGTTTCTTTTTGATCGATCGTTTCTTTGGCTTGATTTTTATCATAAATTATATAACCCCACGTGCCTAATAATGCAACCACCAAAATTGCTGTTATAATTGTTGGAAGGTTATTTTTTTTAGTTGTTACAACAGTCTTTTGTTGTGATGGTGTTTGTTCTGCTTCTGGATAATTTTCGAATGCCATGATATAAATTTTAAATGAAATAAATTAAATTTTGGAACAGGTAAAAATTAATACAATAATTTCGTATTTGATAATTTGCCAAGCTAATTACGAATACTGTGCCAGAAATTATAGATGAAAAGAAATGGGCTTTAAAAAGAATATATTTAATTGATTATGAGCGTTGAAAAAATAATTGGTAGCTGGAAAAAGAAAAGCTTCAAATCTGTTTATTGGTTGGAAGGTGAAGAGGAATATTACATTGACCAGGTTATAAATTATGCAGAAAATAACATTTTACCTGAAGGCGAAGCTGAGTTTAACCTAACTGTTTTTTATGGTAAAGATGCAGATTGGACGGCTATTGTAAATGCATGCAGAAGATACCCAATGTTTGCAGAAAGTCAAGTTGTGATTCTAAAAGAGGCTCAACAAATGAAGGAGATTGATAAATTAGAAAGCTATATATCCACCCCACTTGCAACAACAATATTTGTGGTTGGTTACAAGGCAAAAGGGGTTGATAAGCGAACAAAACTTTACAAAACTATACAAACAAACGCCGAAGTATTAACCACAAAAAAAATTGCTGACAGTAAAATGCAGGAATGGATCATTGAGTTGGCTCAATCAAAGGGATACAGCATTAATCCAAAATCAGCATCGTTGCTGGAAGAACATACCGGCAATGATTTAAGCAGAATCGCAAATGAAATTGATAAGCTCTCCGTAAATCTTCAACATAAAAAAACAATTGATGATGATGACATTGAAAAATTTATTGGCATAAGCAAAGAATACAATGTTTTTGAGTTGCAGGGAGCAATTGCTAAAAAAGACCTTGCAAAATCAATTAAAATTATAAATTATTTTGAAGCGAACCCAAAGGCGGCTGCCATACAAATGGTGTTACCTGCTTTGTATGCTTATTTTAGTAAAATTTATGCTGTGTATGGTATGAATGATAAAAGCGATGGTGCTATGAAACCGCTTTTTTATTTTAATCCAATAGCTTTATCGCAAGCAAAAGATGCCATGAAGCATTATGGATATGCGGGGACAGAAAGAATACTTTTACTACTGCATCACTATGATCTAAAAAGCAAAGGAGTGGGCGACAGTGGTACACCGGGCGCTATGCTAATGAAAGAAATGGTGGTTAAAATTATGCTGGATTAGCGCAGTTGGCAGTAAGCAGTTGACAATTAGCAATTGGGGGTCTAAAGTTTACAATCGTCCGTTGTCGGTAGTCATTATTCTTTTCTATAAACAATTCAACTTAACTGCCATTTCCCTGTCCTTCGCCAATTGGTTTTTTAGTTCTTCCAATCCTTTAAATTTAATTTCTTTGCGAAGTAATTTTTTTAATGTAATCTTTATTTCTTCGCCATAAATTTCTTTATCAAAATCAAAAATATTTACTTCGATAGTTCTTATTTTACCTTCTATAGTTGGTCTGTTACCAATGTTCATCATGCCCCTGTAAAAAGCTTGGTTGATTGTAACATCTACTGCATAAACCCCATCACCAGGAATTAATTTGTTTTCATTTGCTATAATCAAATTTGCAGTAGGATAGCCAATTGTTCGTCCTAATTTATTTCCTTCTATTACTTTACCAGTAAAAAAATATTGATAACCAAGGTAGGCAGCTGCAGTGTCAATGTCGCCACTAATAAGAGCATTTCTGATTTTGGTAGAACTTATCGTAATGTCTTTTAGAATATGTTCAGGTATTTCAATTACCTCATAGTTATTACGACTACCTTCATTTTTTAAAAGAGTAAAATCTCCTTCTCTATTGTTGCCGAATCTATGGTCGTAGCCTACAACTATGAGAGACGGATGAAAATTCTTTACAAGAAAATCTTCAATATATTTTTTTGCTGTTAGTTCAGAAAATTGCTTGTTAAATGGAACAACAACAATATTTTCAATACCCATTTTTTGTAGAAGTTCATACTTTTCTTCGGGAGTATTTAAAACAAATAATGGCTTGTCTTTTATTTGTACAATCTGTTTGGGATGTGGATAGAACGTGATAAGTACAGGTGTTCCATCAATTCTTACAGCTTCATTAATAAGTTGAGAAATTATTTTTGCATGCCCAACATGCACGCCATCAAAACTCCCTGTTGTAATAACTGCTTTGGTAAAAACGGGCAGTGAATGTATATCTGTGTAAACTTTCATATTTGCGGTGCAAAATTAGTTAGGAAAACAATATTGAAAATCCATTACAGAACATTTATTTTGCAACGACGATGTAACCTTTGTAACGGGTTGCCATCATTTATTTGAAACAACAATTTAAATACAAATATGTCATTATACGCAAGAAGAGGTGTTTCAGCCCAAAAAGAAGAAGTACATGCTGCGGTTCAACAACTGGACCAGGGGCTTTATGCTAACGCATTTTGTAAAATTTATTCTGATTTTCTAGGGGGAGATAATGATTTTGTAAATGTTATGCATGCAGACGGAGCAGGTACGAAAAGTATTCTTGCCTATTTGTATTGGAAAGAAACCGGCGATGTAACTGTATGGAAAGGAATTGCACAAGATGCAGTAGTGATGAATTTAGATGATTTGCTTTGTGTT
>JBBRPX010000032.1:0-22483 GCA_038227505.1 Chitinophagales bacterium | reverse complement strand
ATGTCTTTATGTTCTAAAATAACATGTGCGAGCATAATCTTTTTCTTTGAAACAAAGCCCTGCAAATCCATATTGAGCGACGCAACGTCTGTATAAAGTTCGTCTTCTGATTCTTCAAATGACATCAAAACGCCCGGTTCGTTGTAATCGGAGGCACCCTTTAATAAAAAATCAATCCCCAACAGCGTTTTGCCGGAGCCGGCATTGCCGGAAACTAAAGTGGTTCTGTTTTTCGGTAGCCCGCCTTCGGTAATTTCATCAAAACCTTTGATGCCGGTAGGGCATTTGAGTAGTTCATTATTCTTCGGAGTAATTTTTTCCTTAATGATTTTTTTCATTTGTAGAGATTTTGTAATTTTACAGAGAGGGAGTTTCTCTTAAAAAGCATTCTTGTTAAATAAGAAGTATCAATTTTGCAGCCAGCAATTAGTATTTTTTTGGAATCTCCACAGAAACACTTTCAATCAGAAATTATTAAAAAATTTACATTGTCATTTTTATGGCTTTCGATAGCGTAGTAATAGTTTAATAGAAATTTTAAATCTTCTTGTTTTATATCCGGTTGTCATAATAATATCTGATATTTTAGTATCAAATAAATCACCCAATTAATAAAACGGAATGCTCAATATACCAAGAAGTATAAAAAACTACAGTGATGATTATTTTGTAAGACTATTTTTCATATTTTCCTACCGGATGAGTAAATTCTTATTCTCAAACACAAACTCATCAAAAGTTTTAGGCTCGTTATTTATAATTCTTTTAACCCAATCAGTTGCGTAAGGTTCTTTTTGAAACCTTGGTAAATAGTGGAGCATTATCATCACAACAATCAACATGGAAGGTATTTTTTTTTCTTTTTGCTACAAAAAACTTAAATAAGTTTGGAAATTCGTATATAATATTTGTATTTAATCCGCTGTTTAGTTTTGCTGCCATTTCAGCAACTGAAAATATTTCGTTGTTGGTTAATTCGTAAGCCTTATTCAAATGTTTATCAGTTTCAGTTAAAACTTTTGCTGCTACTTTGCTGATATCTGTTACATATATCAATGTAAATTTTACATTACCTGCGGTAAAATATACGGTGATGTATTACTAGATCTGAATATAGCGTAGTAGTGAAATTTTGCGTAAAATAAGCCGGGCGCAAAAAAGTATATGGTATGTTGCTATCAACAATTAGTTTTTCAATTTTATGATGGGGAATTATTTACATTTTTTAAACGCCTTGTACCTATAAAAAAACAATGTGTTTAACGTTACAGTTTACAGCCAAATCAATGATTGGTTTAAAATATTTATTAACCTCCGATAATTGTGGCGGACGCAATAAAAAAAGTATGTTGCAATATGCCAAGGCAGGTTTGTATGTTGCCACATCCGTAAAATCGAAATGTAGAATATTCACTTTGTATTCCTTTAATTTTCGTTTATCTTTTTCTACATTAAAAACGCCTGCATAAATTTAAAATTGATGATGGAGCCTGCGTAATGATTTTATTACTTCCATGCCAACATTACCTGTGGCACCGGTTATTAAAATATTTTTCATTGCTTTTTAAAACTATTTTACTTGTTTTTATTACAGAAAAATTTTAAAATAAAAAAATCCCTCATCAATAAAAGTGAAGGATTTTCCGGGCTAATTGTAATAAATACTTATTGTTATGTCTGTTTTTTAGCACTTAATGTTTGATGGTGTTTACTTTGTCGTTGATACCGGTGTGTTTTACCACGTCAACCAATTCCCGCCTGTTCCCCAATGACCGACTAAAAAAACTACAACTTTAATCGGCAGCAGATTGTGTGTCTTATAAATGGAACGCCACGGAGATTTCGTGAAATCCTTATGGCAATAAAATAAAAAAACGCTTTTGCGGAGAGGCAGCAACTAACAGCATTATCTATTTCTAAATAACCGATAAACAATACTAAATCGGCTTATTTACCAGGCCTTTAAATATCTATTAGAATCAATTAATTTGAAGATTTTAAATCATCAAAAAGTTTTATCAGAAAATAAAATTTTGATTCTTACGCTGCCATTTTAAGAATACCTCTACATTCTTCGGCACATTTCCTACACATATCAGCACATATTTTACAATGTTCCTCTTGTGGGTGTTTCTCACATTCTTCAGCACAAGCATCACAAATATCAGCACATTCCTGGTAAAGCCTGCCAATCCATTTATTGCCTGAACTTAACATATTGGCCGCAGCAAAGCAGATAATAGCACACTCATGGTCTAATTGAATACACCTTATGCGTTGGGTTACTTCGGAGGAATGCAGACATTCGTAGCCGCATTGGTTACATGCTACAGCACAAGCGAGGCAGGCATCTATGCATTTTTTAAAATCGTGGTAATCCATTTTATTAAAATTTAAAAGTGAAATAATTAAAACTTGCTAGGCTTTTTTAACGTAAACATTTTGATTTTCTAAAAAATGTTATCGTTAAATTAATCAAACAAAAAATTTATGAATTTCGTAATTGTTTGTTTCGATGATATTAATTGTGGAGATACTCTTTCCGCATTATTTTTTAATTTGGAAAAGATTTGCTTAATGAAACTTACAAAATAAACGGTTGCTCACTCGTCTACCATTTCGTTGGTCACTGCATGAAGATTGGAAAAACACAGTGTTTAAGATAACCGTTATACCAATCTGAAATATTTTGTAGTTTCATTAAGCTAAATCAATAACAATTTGTTGGATTGTTTTACACCAACTTTTTTTTTGCTTGTTCTTACGGTAATAAAACCTTGTCAATAACATGAATTACTCCGTTAGAAGCACGAACGTCAGCTGTGGTAACATGTGCATTACCTACCATTACCTTTCCGTCCTTTATGCTCACTTTTAATGTGCTACCTTCTACAGTAGTTAACTCTTGACCATCTTCCAAATCTGCAGCCATCGTCTCTCCGCTTACAACATGGTAAGTCAGAATTTTCGAAAGCTTGTCTTTGTTTTCAGGTTTTAATAAGTTGTCTACCTCTGATTGTATGGCAGCAAAAGCAGCATCAGTAGGAGCAAAAACTGTAAATGGACCTTCGCCCTGCAAAGTTTTTACCAAGCCGGCGGCTGTTACTGCGGCAGCAAGGGTTTTACAATTTTTTGCGGCAATTGCCACAATGTCTTCGGTCATTTCTTTTTCCATGTTGTTGATTTTTATATAGAGAATGAATTTTCCCTACTTAAAGAGTTGTTATTAAAACATAATAATGGTTATATAAATACCACAGATTAAAATTTTACCGCTGCTGAAAGAAAATTGTAATTGTATTTACTCTGTGCAAATTTTTTATTTGTAAGGAACACAACAATTTCTTATCGGTAACTGCAGACAGCATTTTAATTTTACTTTCTAGTTTCTTCTTGTTTTACTAATTTGTTGTAAACACCCAGTAAGAGAATCGGTGCTGCCCATTGTCCAACAAATGCAGCATCTTTACTTCGTCCTAAAACTTTTAAAGTAAGTGATACAGCCATTGTACCGATTGCAGTAAACAAAAAACATCAGAAGGAATTTTTTTTGTTTGCTTTTCTATTGCTTTAGTAGCTGCATCTTCTTGCGCTGTTAAATTTTCCATGTTGTTTTTTTTAATGATGAATTGAATTGATTATTTAAAAATTTATTTTTAAAAATTTTATTATTGTGCTGAAATTCCTCCATCTATTACGTGTGTTGCACCTGTTATATATTGGCTGTCATCACTTGCAAGAAATAAAACTAAATTGGCAACTTCAATTGGTTCTGCGTAGCGTCCAAAGGGTATTGTATTCTCTAAATGCTTTTTTACATCTTCGGCATGTCCTGCAACTTCACCTTCTTCAATTGATCGCATCATTCTGTTATTCACAGGTCCAGGATTAACAGAATTTACTCTAATTTTTCGTGGACCGGCTTCAATAGCTGTGGCACGCATAATACCCATAACAGCGTGTTTACTTATTATGTAAGCACTTAAATTAACAGAACCTAAAATACCTGATACAGATGATGTCATAATAATGCTACCACCATCTTTCATTTGCGGTAATGCATATTTATTTCCCAACCAAGCACCTTTTACATTTATAGAAATTACTTCATCGAATATTTCCTCCGGGTAATCTATAATAGGTTTTATTGCTCCTTCAATACCTGCATTGTTGAAAAAGATGTCAATTTCCCCAAACAATTTTACTGTTTCATTTATGTATTTTTCTACGTCAGATGCTTTTGAAACATCGGCAATACAATATTTTACGTGCTCATTATTTAACTCCTTTACTGCTGCTTTAAGGTCATCTTCAGCAAGATCAACCAACATTACTTTTGCACCTTCATATAAAAAAAGTTTAGCAGTAATTTTCCCAATACTACCGGCAGCTCCAGTTATAACAGCAATTTTGTTTTCTAATTTTTTCATCTCCCTAATTTTTTCATCGATTGGTTTTATAAAATAATTTTTCCGTGCTCGCCTTCTTCATATTCTTTTCCGGTAACGATTGCTTTTAGCATGTTAAACAACACGACCATTTTACTTGAACTGCTGTCCCAATAATTTACTTCCTTAGGCGTTACTTTAATAAGTGTCATGTCGGGATCATCTAAACCAAGCGGAAACCATGCTTTCAAAATGGAGCTATACAAATCTTTCATTTTAGTTTTGTCATTTACCAAAGTTGCTGAGCCATTAATCATTAAATAATTATTACTGCTTTCGTTGGTAATTGCAATAGATACTTTTTTGCTTTCTTCTATTTCATCAACCTTATAGGATGATGCTTTTGTAAAAAACCACATACTTCCATCATCATCAATTTTACTAATACTCATCGGCCTGCCTGATAAATTTTCGGCATTTTTTTCATTTGTAATGAGCATACAAATACGCACGTCCTTAACCATTTCAATTAGCTTTTCAATATTTTGATTTTGTTCTTGTTTCATAGAAATAATTTAAGTTTAATAATACACGCTAACTAATAATTGTTAGTCAAATACCATACTTAAAATTCTTTCATTTAAAAATGATGGAATGTTTCAGATTTGGGGAATTGAAATATGAGATCCACTTATTTTTGGGAAGAGTATTGCTCAAGGGGGGTATCGGGTTTGAATATTTGTATGAATGCTAATCCTTATTTCTTTGAACTAACATTTCCTAGATTTTTAAAATGTAACTAATACAAAAAAATCGTTGGTAGCAAATATTCTCACCTACTCTTTAAGTTTTTCATATCTATGAAGTAAATTTCTTCATCTGTAAAAAATCCGCATTAAGTCTTGCATTATTTTATTCTATCCCAGCGAACGTTCACAATAATTTCATTCCTTCTTCCCAAAAACTGATAGGGTGCGTTGTAACCTAAAAAACGAAAATTACCATAGAACTCAATGCTATTTGCTTTTAAAGCATTTTCTAATTTTGCTGCGTATGTTTTAATCTTTTCATCATTTGCATACCCGCCAAACTTGATAGCCGCAACATATTCTTCCGCAGACGTTTTTATAATTATAGAAGAATCGTTTGGTTTCGGTAAATTATTTTGATTGTAATCAGCAGGCATTACAAAACTCATAGTTGACTGGCTGTCGCTGATATCCATATGCACAGGCGTTGTCATGGCGATATTTTTATTGGCACTGTTTCCGCCAAAAATAAACGAAGCCAATTTTCTAAATCCTGTCGAGGATAATTCCTTGTATGTTTTTGCACCCATGGCCACAGTTGCCATGGTGGCAGAAGGATATAAACGTATCTCAAAATCTTTTTGTGTTTTTATAATTTTATACGCTTGTGTTTCTGTTTTTGCCATGGTAAAATATATTTGAGAAATAATTACTAAACCAATAATAACTGCTGCTATAATTAAAGCTAATTTCATATGGAACGTTTTGGCTAATATAATAAAAAATTTTTGCGGATTACTCAATTTTTATTCTCTCACAAACCAATCAACAGGCCGTCTCAGCGAAACAGGTTCAGGATAATTTTCTATATATCCCATCCTTAAAATAAATTGTATGTTATCTGTGACGCCTATTGACTGGTTAATATTTTTTTGAGTAGATGGCTCTTCTAATATCTGTGTCATCGGATGCAGTGCAATCCCTCTTTCCCGCACTTTTAAAAATAACCGCTGCATTCGTTTACCGGTTTCTAAAAGCGTTGCTACTTTACTGTCTTTACTTGTAATTAATAACCAACCTGCGCCTTGAGAAACCTGCTTTGTAACATTCTCAATATTCTTATCTCTAAAGCTATTTTTCATAACGCTTTCTTTGTTATAAAAATTTCGTACTACAAATCCAGATATGCCTTCAATTTCCATACTCGCAGTTGTAAGCCCGTCCATATTTTTTTTTGCATCCCTGCTGCTGAATCTTATCCAATCCGATAATTCTTTTTCCGCAACATCACGGTAAGATTGAATTTTATTTGCTTCAATAGTTTGCTCATTTAAATACACATTTTCTTTTGAGCCTCTTTGTATAAAATTGAAAAAATCTTTTTCTTCAGTAAATAAAAAATCTGAATCCTCTTTTTTAAAAGCATCATTCAAATAATTTGAACGAACGGTTCTTCTGTTTTTTATATTATTTATATCATAAGGACCTATGGCAGATGGTTTGGTAAGTTTTACATCTAGTACATTTTCATTTTGGTTTGTATCAGCAAGCAACGTGAATGCACAATTGTAACCTGCACTTCCGGCTGCATATTCCAGCGTTTGGGTAAGGGCACCTATAGATAAAATTGTTTCTCTTTGTGTTGAATCAACACCCAAGAGCCATCGAGTTTTATCATTACAAATAATCCAATGATAGGGTTCAATATACTTTATAAACCATGGTTGCGTATTATGTCCGCTTGGCGCAAGAGACGCCATGTATAAAATATTTCTTTCATCTTGTTTAAGGAAAGATTTACTATTCGCAGCAGATTTAACGTCGGTTCTTGTAAAATTATTTTTATCGCTTAACAAGAAGCTTCCGGTTCCTGCAACTAAGATTGCTCCTCCTCCAACAGCTAAAAATTTTCTTCTTTTCATATTATTTATTTTTAATAAAATATCTCAATACCTATTTGTATTTTACCGTAAAGTCTTTTGCAACCTTCTTCTCTATAAACTACCATAGTTCATCGTCTAATTCAAAGCTATTGTTTCAGCCTTAGACATTACCAAAATGTGTGAATATTATAACTTATTTGAATAATTATGTAACACTTGGCAAAACTTATTAGTCCAACTTTACCATCAATGAATTTGTTCGTAAGTAAAAATTAAAACTATTCTCGTTTGGATAAAATACGAACAACATTTCAGCACTAATAAAAATTGTATGCCTTCACTCATCTTATTGCGACATGGTCAATCTACCTGGAACCTTGAAAATAAGTTTACCGGTGAGGTAGATGTAGACCTTACCAGATTAGGTGAACAGGAAGCAATGCTGGCAAGCATTCTTTTAGAGGACTATGTAATTGATATAGCATATACTTCTGTTTTAAAAAGGGCTGTACTTACGCTCGCTATCATTTTGAATGAAATGGGGAAATCAATCCCTGTAATAAAGTCTGCAGCATTGAACGAAAGAAATTACGGAGACCTGCAAGGCTTGGATAAAACACAAACAGCAAAAAAATATGGCGCAGAACAAGTGTTGATATGGAGAAGGAGCTATGACATTGCCCCGCCAAATGGTGAGAGTTTGAAAGACACTTACAACAGAGTAATACCGTATTATAAAAAAGAAATTGAACCACAATTAAAAGCAGATAAAAATATACTAATTGTAGCGCACGGTAATAGTTTGAGGGCTTTAAGGATGTACCTAGATGGATTTAATGCAACCGAAATAGCTGATGTAAATATTGCTACGGGTATACCAAGGGTGTATGAATTTTCACCAGAGCTAATATTAGAAACTGCAGATTATCTTGAAGAATAAATTGACTTCTTAATAAAAGAAATCTTAACTTTTTACAACCACTACCAAGACTGAACCCTCCGTTTTAAATGATAATAATGAAAACGGATGTTATCATAAAACAGTGCGATCAATAAAAATAAAGACCCCAGCAAGAGTGTTTTTAATTCATAACTTTTAAAAACAAACCCACCTACAATACAGCCTAAAAAGAAGCAACTTATAATTGCCATTTTTAACCAAATACTCTTTTTCAATTGTTGCGCTTCCAATGTTTTACGGTAAAAAAATAGTTGCGATAACTCAATTCCCAAATCTGTGAAAAGTCCCGTTAAATGGGTTGTGCGCACTACAGATTGAGAAGCTTTTGTAACCAAAGAATTTTGTAACCCCATCGAAAATAATAAGGTACAAGCTATTATCTGCCCGTTTATATTGGATAAAGCAGCACTGCTACCAAAAATACCGACGGCGGTTAAAATAATGATTTCGATCACCATCGGAACGGCATAAGAAAGCGAAGGCTTAATTCTTGAGAGTATTTCAATTAAAAAATTTGAAACAAATGCACCGACTAAAAATGATAAAATAAAAAATAAATAAAAAAGTGCCAGTTGATAATTTTTTAATGATAATTCTTCTGAAAAATAGGCAAAATGCCCGGTGACATTTGTAGTGAGTGTTTTTACAGATAATACACCGGTAATATTTACAATACCCGCCACAAATGACAGAAGAGAAGCCAACCTGAGATTATGGATATAGGTTCTGCCCTTGCCTTTGTGCTTAAACATTTATTGTGTTTACCATATCACAAATTTACAAAAACCAAAGCGCATTGGCTAAACAGATATCTAAAGTATAACTAGCTTTGTTAATTAAAATTAATGTGTGAATAATACAACTCTTTTATTTTATTGTGTAACACTTATGAATTTTTAAACACCCAACTTTATGTAATTATAACATTTGATTAAAACCTAAAACTAAAAAAAATATGAAAAAAATATTAATTGCTTTGGATTATGATCCTACTGCACAAAAGGTAGCAGAAGTTGGTTTTTCTATTGGCAATAACCAGCATACAGAAATTACATTACTCCACGGCATCAACAACCCATCCTATTATGCATCTTCTATTTATAACCCAATTATGGGATTCGGTGGTTTTACCAATTTAGATATGTTAGCACCCGATATGATTAATGAATTAAAGAATACGGCACTTGATTTTCTTAAGAAAACCAAAGAACACCTTGGAGATAACACCATTAATACGATTGTAAAAGAAGGACAAATAGAAGAGTTGGTTTTAGAAACTTCCAAAGAAATAAATGCAGATATTATTGTTATGGGATCGCACAGCAGAAGGTGGCTCGATAATATTTTAATGGGCAGCACCACAGAACATGTTTTGCACCATACCACAATTCCACTATTAATCATCCCTACAAAAAAGCATAGCTGATTTTATAATTTGATTTTTTAAAATTTCATTTTATTTTAATGTACTAAATTATTTGAACAATCGGTGAAACCCCAATCGGCTTAATTACAATAATTTTTAGAAGTAAAAGAAATGATTAAAGTAAAAGCTAAAAAAAATCTAGAACCCACAGAATTAGAGAAAGCAAAAACGCATATTATTATTGAAATTATTGATTATGTGCCTCATTCAGTTTTAAGCAGAACTATTATAAAAAAAATAACCGGAAATGTAACATTGTCATCTTTTGCAGCAGGAGAAGAATTAGCCGAAAAGACGTCAGCTTTTGATAATTATATACAGATAATTGATGGGGCTGCAGAAATTAGAATTGATAATATTTTGTATAAACTTACGTTGGGAATGGGCATAATTATCCCCGCCCATGCCAAACATTCCTTCAATGCAGAAAAACGTTTTAAAATGATTTCCACAGTAATTAAAAGTGGATACGAGGAATAAGCGATATCCGCAATAACTTATCACGCTATTTTTTTTTAATCAATTCATTTTGAGTGCTATCGAGTTGTTTGGATTGTTATTTGCCACTTACTTTCTCAAATTGTGGCTTTTGGCTTAAAATGAAACTTTACATAAAATACATGGTTAGCATTCGTTGCAAAATGGTAGTAAAGGAAGCATTTAAAAAACTTGGTATGCATTACATCACAATCAACTTAGGCGAAGTAAAAGTATTGGAGCAACCAACGCTAAAGCAACGAGAACAACTGAAGACTATTTTATTTAATTCCAAACTGGAATTAATGGATGATAAAAAAGCGATTTTGATTGAAAGAATTAAATGTGTGATTGTAGAAATGGTTCATTACACAGACGAACTTCCAAAAACAAATTTTTCTGATTACTTAAGCAAAAAACTAAGCCATGACTATACCTACCTTGCAAATATATTCTCAGAAACTCAAGGGATTACGATCGAACATTTTATTATTACGCATAAAATAGAACGAGTAAAAGAATTAATTATTTACGACGAACTTAATCTTACTGAAATAGCCGATAAACTTCATTACAGCGGAGTGGCACATCTGTCCAGCCAGTTTAAAAAAGTAACCGGATTAACACCCTCTTTCTTTAAGACAATGAAGAATAAAAAGCTAACAATGTTAGAAGATGTGTAAGTCAGGTTTTATAAACAATAACTTAAAAAATTTCGTGTACAAATTTTCGGGCAGTCTTCCGTTTAATTTTATGTAAAAATGAATTTCTCAAATGATATTTTCAAAAAAATATTTAATTTACATCTTACTCACACTCATAATAAATATTAGTAAAAGAAAAAACCAACTTGCCATTGTAAGTTCAGCTTAGAAAATTGGTTTTAATTTATTTATTCCTTAATGTTTGCCTATAGTAACTTTCAACATTGTTTTGTCCAGTTGGTAATTAGCGCCTGCAACCGTGTATGCTTCATTAAATATTGGTTCGTTGTTTCCTCTATAATTTCCACCGCTAATATTTCTTATCGCACTCGCTAAACTTGCTTCTGTCACATCACCCCAATCTTTATCCAACCCATCTGCCACTATTGCATTTGGTGTAAACCCCGAATAATAGTTGCCCTCTCCGTTTTTATTTACGGTTTTAAAAGAAACGGGAAACACATACCAATCTCCATCTTCAATCGGAAAAAAGCCTACAGGTTTACCATGCGTATTTGAGTTTCCAATTAGCCTAACATCCATGTAAGGTTTTAAATTATTGATAAGTAATTCACTCGCAGAAGCTGTACTTCTACTTACAATAAAATAAATTTTATTCAATTGAAGTAATCCGGTTTTATTAAACAGAATGGTAGAATTTTCATTACTGTGGTTACTGTTATAAATTTGTTTCATCATCACACTACCTTCAGCGTGGCTTGTTATTAAATAATTAGCAAGTTGTGCCTGAAGATCTACATACCCGCCGCCGTTATAACGCAGATCAACAATTAAATTAGTAATACCCGCAGCTGAAAATTTATTAAAAACCCTTGCATACTCAGCAGACGTCTGGGTAATGTTTCCGAGAAAAGAATTATAAACCAGGTAGCCAATGTTGCCGTTTTGTGAATTGTAAACCGTATCTAAATAAACAGGTTTGTCAGCATAATGTGCAGCTTGTAAATTTATTTCAATTTGTGAGCCATCAGCTTTTGTAAAAGTAACAACGGCAGAAGCGGCATTATAAATATTATCAATAATATACTGTGAATTTGATGTTGTTATGTTCGTGCTTCCATTAATTTTTGTAATTCTCCAGCCTCTTTTAATCCCCAAAATACCAGCCGGCGAATTTGGTTCTGTCAACCTAACCCGAAGGTCGCCTTCTGCACGAAAGAAAACAGTCATACCAAAATCTCCAGCAGCGGATGTTGAAGCAGAAACAGAACTCATTCCCCCACTTAATTGATTCCATTCAGTTTTCTTCATTGCAAAACTCCATTTGTCAACCGGTGAGGCAAAACCAGGCTCAATACTATATTGTCTGATAGCTGTCATAACGCCAATCGGATCTGTGTAACTGGAAGTGTTAAGTGTAGCGGGCAATTGGTTGTTCCATAAATAATAGTCCTGCGTTTTTTGAAACGCTACATCGTTTACTTGTGCAGCGCTTCCACCTCCGGGTGAATTTGGTGGCGGTGGAGCGGGAGAAACGTTTGAAGCAACATCTTGTTTAATATCTTTTTTGCATGAAAATAAAAAAAGTGACAAAAAGGTAGTTGCAAATATTTGAAGCATCAATTTGTTTTTTATCATGATGTAATTTTACAGCATATACGGCAGAAACGTTGCAGCAAATTGTTATAAAAAAATTATTTAACAGCATATTTAAATCAACATTTTAACATAATTAATTATCATAAATTTTGCAGGTTATGGCAATTATTAATTTTTTTAAAAGCTGCACCAAAATTTTCAATCACATCTGTAATAATCATTGTTTCCATAGTCTGCTTTTCCAATGCAATATCTGCCGCTAACCCATGAATATAGACTGCTGCCAAACACGCATTAAGACTAGAGTAATGCTGGGCAAGCAACCCTGTAATTAGCCCAGTGAGTGCATCTCCTGAGCCCCCCTTTGCCAGGCCCGAATTGCCGGTTGTATTTATAAAATGATCTTCACCATTTGTTACAAAAGTTTGATACCCTTTTAAGACAATAACGATGTTCAATTGTCTTGATATTTTAATAGCAGTATTTTTTCTTTCCTCTATTGAATTATGTATACCAAAAAGCCTGTCAAATTCCTTGGGATGTGGCGTGATAATTGAACTGGCAGGGATGTTATTCAATATTTTTTTAGAGTCAGCGGCTATGTTCAGCGCATCTGCATCAAATACAACTGGTTTATTTGAATGTTTTATAATTTCTTTTAAAATTTTCTTTTCCAAATTATTTTTTCTAATACCCGGGCCAATACCAATAGCTGAAAAAACATCGTAATTATCAGTAAAAGTTTCCCTAAAATCTAGCATTGCCTCGGGTATGGCAACTTGAACAGTTAACCTTTCATCAAAAGGAATATTTACTGTAACCAAGCCAACACCCGAGCGTATACAAGCTTTTGCAGCAATTACAGCGGCGCCCATTTTACCCGTATTACCCGCTATAAGCAATGCATGTCCGTATGTGCCTTTATTAGAATCCGGCATTCTTTCTTTTAAAATTGACTGAACAAATGTGGCCGTGATATTTTCCATGGTTCTTAATTTTATTTTAATGTTAGCTCCAAAAAAAAAAACCGCTTGAACTAAATAAAGCGGTTTGTAATATTTTCTAAAAATGTAATTTATAAGAAGGCATAAAGTCCCGATTTTTTTATCTGATAAAATATGAGTTCACACTTCTTTGACGAGATGCAGATTAAATTATTTTTTTAACATGGCTAATAATTCTTCGGCTGCCGCTTCTGATGAACCAGGATTTTGTCCCGTAATTAATAAGCCATCTTTCACAACATAAGAAGCCCAATCCTCTTTTTTAGAATAAATGCCACCCTTACTTTTTAATTCATCTTCCAATAAAAAGGGTACAACATCTGTGAGCTGAACTGCCTCTTCTTCTGTATTGGTAAAGCCTGTTACTTTTTTATCTTTTACCAGCGCATCATCATTTTCATCTTTCACATTTAGCAAAACTGAGGGTGCATGACAAACAGCCACGACTGGTTTTTTATTTTTCCAAAAAGCTTCAATTAATTTAATAGAATCGTTGTCGTTGGTGAGATCCCACAGAGGACCATGCCCACCAGGGTAAAAAATTGCATCAAAACCATCTTGGCTAACCTCACTCAATTTCTTTGTTTGAGACAGTATCTTTTGCAACGATTCATCTGCCTTAAAACGCATGGTAGCAGGTGTTTGGCTCTCTGGAGCATCGCTTTTTGGATCAATTGGTGGTTGTCCACCCTTTGGAGATGCTATAGTGATCTCTACGCCAGCTTCAGCAAATAAATAATATGGCGCTGCAAATTCTTCTATCCAAAAGCCCGTCTTTTTACCTGTATTACCTAATTCGCTATGCGACGTTAATACCATTAAAATTTTCATATAAAATATATTTTTAAATAATTATACAATAATCGTTCCATTGGAGAATGAAAATATGATTATAGATTTTTTTTATTGTTTTGCCAAGTGCTTTTATTTTCCACCATTTACAGCGCAGAAAAGAAATTCGTTTATCAAGGGGCTGTGGTGTAGCAGCATAAAAAAGTTCTCTTTCGGCTTAGAGGTTGCGACCTATTCCTTTAAAATGCTTATCTAATTTTTTTTGAAATTGTACTTCTATTGGCTAATGAAATTAATGATTAGCATTTTCAGCGTTTTCAACTTTTTCAATTTTCTTATCCGGTATGAACCATATTATAGCAACTAAAAAAAATATTCCACCCGCTATAGCGGCACTCACAAATAATGCGGTAGGGATAGCAAGCGCATACAGAATCACAGATCCTAAAGATTTCCATCCTTTGGGTTTTATAATTTCTTCTAAGTTTTTTAATCGTTTATGATCTTTAACAATAGCTCTTTGCAATAAATTAAATGCCAGTCCACAACATAAAGCTAGTACAGAATAAGCAACAACAGTTTGCTTTTCAAAATGATTTTCGCCCATCCATGCAGTGGCAAATGGCACGAGGGATAACCAAAATAATAAATTGATATTTGCCCACATAATTGCCGAGGTGGCAATTTTTACGGTGTGTAATAAATGGTGGTGATTTACCCAATAAATGGCAATAAACAAAAAGCTAAGTGTGTAACTTATAAATTTTGGCAAAATGGTCAGCAGATTGCCCCATTCGGCTCCATGCGGCACTTTAATTTCCAGCACCATTATTGTGATGATGATGGCAATAACAGCATCACTAAATAATTCCAGTCTTGTTTTTTCCATTGTATTATTTGGCGATGATTTATATCGCAAAATAAATTTACTAAAATATTTTTCAATTATACACGCATAATCGTTTATTAAAAATGAATCAAGCGATACAAGCGATTTTCTTACTGACGCTTTTTTCGTTTGATATATTAAATTCCTGTTTTATAGTCTGCCTATTTTTATAGATATTTGCGCAATCTCAAAAAAATGAATGCATTAATAAAGCAGGCTACCATTATCTGTTCACCGTCTCCTTTTCACCGCCAGGTAAAAGATGTATTAGTTGTTGATGGAATTATTAAAACAATTGAAGACAACATTTCAGCAGAAAATATTCAGACTATAACAGGAAATAATTTGCACCTCAGCATTGGGTGGATGGATATTTTTGCGGATTTTGCCGAACCTGGCAATGAACACAGAGAAACACTTGAAAGTGGCGCAAACGCTGCGGCTGCGGGTGGTTTTACTGATGTGATGTTGGTGCCGGATACCATGCCGACCGTTTCTTCGAAAGCGCAGATTGAATTTTTAATAGAACGTGCAAAAACACTCCCGGTTAATATTCACCCGATAGGATCTGTAACCAAAAATGCCGAAGGCTCAGCGCTTACAGAAATGTATGATATGCAAAACAGTGGTGCTGTAGCATTTAGTGATGGCAAAAAATCGATTCAACAATCCGGACTTTTATTAAAAGCCCTGCAATATGTTTCTGCAAAAAATGCGGTAATAATACAAGTGCCGGATGATAAAAGTATTAGTGAGGGTGGACTTATGAATGAAGGTATCATGAGTACGAAACTTGGTCTGCCCGGCAATCCTGCGATAGCAGAAGTAATGATGATTGCACGTGATATTGCACTGCTCAACTACACAGATTCACATTTACACATAACCGGCGTATCTACAAAAAAAGGAATTGATTTAATAAACAATGCAAAAAAAGAAGGGCTGCAAATAACCTGTTCTGTAACACCTTATCATTTGTTTTTTAGCGAAGAGGATCTGGTTGAATACGATACCAATTTAAAGGTGAATCCACCATTACGAACCCGCGAAGATGTAGTTGCATTGCAGGATGCATTGCGGAACGGAGATATTGATTGCATAGCAAGCCACCACAGCCCGCAATGTGCAGATGATAAAATTTGTGAATTTGAATATGCTAAAAATGGCATGATCAGTTTGCAGACTTTGTATGGAACAGTGAATCCTATTTTAAAAGACACGGAGCAGTTAGTAAAAATATTTACAGAAAATAATAGAAATATTTTTGGTTTGAAAATGCCTGTGATTGAAGAAGGAGCATTAGCCTGCATGACGATTTTTGAACCTGATTCAAAGTATATATTTGAAGAACGTAACATTCTTTCAAAATCAAAAAATACTCCGTTTGTAGGAAAAGGAATGAACGGGAAAGTGATTGGAATAATAAATAAAAATAAACTGGTTGTAAACGATTGAAGGAAACATTTCAGCAAAAAAGTTAGAAATAAGGAATAGATTTAATAATTTATTTTTACATTTTTAAAATAAATACGATGCAAGCAACAAATATTACCGCATACACCGATGATGCTGCCCAATTAGATGCTATAAAAGCATTTATGAAAGCATTGAAAATAAAATTTGAAGTACAAAAAGAATCTCCTTACAATAAAAAATTTGTAAACAAAATACTACAGGGAGAGGAAGAATTTAAAAAAGGGAAATCCAAAGCAATTAAAACGGCTGAGTTATGGAAATAATCTATAACAAAAAAGCATTGGATGATATAGATTTTTGGAAGAAAAGTGGAAATACAGCCCTTCAAAAAAAGATTTCTGCAATTATATCTGCAATTGAATTAAACCCATTTATTGGCATTGGAAAACCGGAAGAATTTAAATATGAGTTAGCCGGTAAATAGTCAAGAAGAATAAATAAAGAACATAGAATTATTAACGAAATGCATGATGAGACAATCAGAATCTTTTCACTAAAAGATCATTATTAATTTTCTTTCAACAACTCTAAAAGCTATAACAATATTGAAAACTATTTCTGCAAAATACATTGGCTTAATAACTGCTGCCGCAATGGTGGCCGCTTCTCTAATTCTTTTTTACGTATTCCATTTTCCTGAGAACGGAAAGAATCAATATTTTATTTACGGAGTATATGGATTAGGAATTTTGATTGCATTGTTTCAATTAAAGAAACACGATGCAGGAAATAAAACTTTTAAGGATTACTTTTCTGAAGGGTTTAAAGTTTTTGTGGTAGTTACTTTGATATCGGCTGTTTTTACTTTTATCTTTTATAAAATGAATCCGCAGATAATGAACAATGGTGCGGCTCAAATTAGCGCAATAAATGCACAGGATACCAATCGAACTCCAATCGAAGTTGCTACCAACGAAAAAAATTTCAAAGATGTTTTTAATACTATGATGGTAGCAACGAACATATTTAAAAACTTAATTTTAGGCGTATTGATTACAATTGTTGCTGCAGGGTTTCTATCTCAGAAAAAATCGGTATAATGTGTTACATCTTAATTTTTTGAGTGTCATATCAAGTGTTGAAAAATGATTAAATGATGAAATGCTTAATTACTAAAGATTAAAAAAGATATAAAGCTGGGCCTCCCTTTCCATCGGAGAGGGAACGAGGGTGAGGCTTAAAAATTAAAAATGGATCTATCAATTGTAATACCGCTGTTTAATGAAGATGAATCTTTGCCAGAGCTTACGGCATGGATAGAAAAAGTAATGGTTGCCAATAACTATAGCTACGAAATAATAATGGTAGATGATGGCAGTACGGATGAATCGTGGGCGGTGATAGAAAATTTACGCAGAAAAAACAATGCTGTAAAAGGGATAAAGTTTCAACGGAATTATGGCAAAAGCGCCGCATTGAATGAAGCTTTTAAAGCCGCACAAGGCGACGTAATTATAACCATGGATGCTGATATGCAGGATTCTCCGGATGAAATACCTGAACTGCGCCGCATGGTGATTGAAGAAAATTTTGATATTGTTAGTGGCTGGAAAAAAGTAAGATTTGACAATACGCTCACCAAAAATATACCCTCGAAATTATTTAATGCAGCAGCCAGAAGAAGCAGCGGCATTAAATTGAATGATTTTAATTGTGGCTTAAAAGCTTACAGGAAAAAAGTGGTAAAAAGCATTGAAGTATATGGCGAAATGCACCGCTACATTCCAATACTTGCCAAGTGGAGCGGCTTTAGAAAGATTGGAGAAAAAGTAGTGGAGCATCGTGCAAGAAAATACGGTGTTACAAAATTTGGCTGGGAGCGTTTTGTAAATGGCTTTTTAGATCTTGGATCCATCATGTTTGTGGGCAAATTTGGCAAACGTCCTATGCATTTTTTTGGATTATGGGGCACCCTTTCTTTTATGGCCGGGCTTACGATATTTTTATACCTTACCATCTCTAAATTCTTTTTTGATAGAACTGGCATGACTCAAAGACCATTATTTTTCTTTGCACTTTTTGCAATGACAATTGGTACCCAGTTATTTTTAGCAGGTTTTATTGGCGAATTAATTGCCCGCAATTCTGCAGATAAAAAAAGTTACCTCATCGAACAAAAACTTGGAATGTAATTATGGCAACTGTTGTAATTATAGGTCCTGCACACCCGCTTCGTGGTGGTCTCGCTACATTTAATGAGCGATTAGCCAGGCAATTTATACAACAAGGTTTCCATACAAAAATTTATACTTTTTCCCTTCAATATCCTGGATTTTTTTTCCCGGGCACTACTCAATACAGCGATGCGCCTGCACCTGCGGATTTGGAAATAAAAGTCTGCATAAATTCTGTACTGCCAACAAACTGGTTAAAAGTTGGACTTGAACTTAAAAAATTAAAACCCGATTTTATTGTGGTGCGTTATTGGCTGCCGGTTATGGGACCATGCTTAGGAACGATCTTACGAATTGTAAGACAAAACCAACACACAAAAATAATTTGCATTGCAGATAATATTATTCCACACGAAAAAAGAAAGGGAGATCATGCCTTTACGAAATACTTTATAAAGCCAATTAATGCATTTATTGTAATGAGTGAAAAAGTAATGAGCGATTTAAAACTGTTTGATAACACAAAACCGGTCCAGCTTATTCAACATCCATTATACGATAATTTTGGCGAAAAGATAGGACAGAAACTTGCAAGAAAAAATATTGGAATTGAAGGCGATGAAAAAATTATTTTGTTCTTTGGCTTTATAAGAAAATACAAAGGGTTGGATATTTTGCTGGATGCCCTTGCGCTTTTGAAAAAAGAAAATACGGCAACCCCTTTTAAAGTTTTAATAGCTGGCGAATTTTACGAAGACAGAAAACCTTTTGATGAACAGGTTGCACGGTTAGGTTTAGAAAATATGCTTATTTTAAGAACTGACTTTATACCCGATAACGAAGTACGGAATTTTTTCTGTGCAGCAGATGTGGTTATACAACCTTATAGAAATGCTACCCAAAGTGGTGTTACTCCCCTCGCCTACCATTTTGAAATACCCATGATCGTAACGAATGTTGGCGGACTGCCAGCACTAGTGCCAGATGGTGTTGTAGGCTTGGTAGCTGAACCAAATGCAGCCGCTATTGCAGAAAAAATAAAGGAATATTTTACAAAAGACGAGCAAGTTTTCATTAACAATCTAAGAGAAGAGAAGAAGAAATTCAGTTGGGAAAAACTGGTAAATGCCATTACCGAAAGTTAAAAAACGGAAAAAGATTTTGTCCGTTAGTTCATGCGCACTACATTCGCATTTCAAACAACAAAATGAACACAACAACATTACATCATCATCATTCTCACACTAGCCCTCAGGCAAGGTTTTAATGATGTATAACAAATATTTCAAAACCCCGTCTGAGTAAACAGACGGGGTTTTTATTTAAACTCCACTATTTACTCAGCAAATAAAATTAAAAAAATGAGTAAACTTAAAATTGCCATACAAAAAAGCGGAAGACTAAGCGAAAAATCACTCGATTTATTAAAACAATGTGGTATTAAATTGCCAAATGGCGACAGAAAACTATTGACTGCCGCAGAAAATTTCCCAATAGAAGTATTGTTTTTAAGAGACGACGATATTCCGCAGTATGTGGAGCAGGGCGTGGCTGATATTGGTATTTTAGGTGAGAATGAAGTGTGGGAAAAAGATAAAGATGTTTTAACGGTTGAAAATTTGGGTTTTGCGGGCTGCAAAATGTCTTTGGCAATTCCAAAAGATGAAATATACAGCGGACCATCATTCTTTCAAAATAAAAAGGTAGCCACGAGCTATCCGAAAATATTAAAAAAATTCTTTGCTGAACTGAATGTTACTGCAGAGATAGAAGAGATTGGTGGAAGCGTAGAGATTGCACCCGGTATTGGATTGGCAGATGGAATTTTTGATATAGTAAGTACGGGCAGTACTTTACTGATGAACGGCTTAAAAGAAGTAGAAATCGTTAAGAAAAGTTCAGCTGTGTTAATTTCTAACAAAAACCTTTCAGTTGAAAAGCAAGCCATTCTTGATAAATTATTATTTAGAATTAAAGCAGTAAGAACATCTTCTGAAAACAAATACATTTTACTAAATGCACCTAACAGTGCAATTGAAGCCATCAATACTATTTTACCCGGCATGAGATCCCCAACCGTTTTGCCTTTGGCAGAAGAAGGCTGGAGCAGCATACATTCTGTAGTAAAAGAAGATGAATTTTGGGAGGTGATTGATAAATTAAAAGAACTTGGAGCTCAGGGTATTTTAGTAATACCAATTGAAAAAATGATACTATAAAAATTAATAAATCTAGAATGGAAAAAATTGAATTCCCTTTAAAAAGTGAGTGGAAAAAATTGGCAGAAAGACCTGCGGCTGAAAAAGAAAAGCTGGAAAGCCTTGTGGCAAGAGTATTTACAGAAATTGAGGAAGAAGGCGATAAAGCAGTTTTGAAATATGCAAAAACCTTTGACAAAGTTGTAATGGAATTTTTAGCTGTTGATAAATTGGCTGTAGAAAATGCAGCAGAGCAAATCTCAGATGAACTGAAACAGGCTATACAATTAGCCAAAAGCAACATCGAAAAATTTCATACAGCACAAAAAGAAACCAAACAAATTATTGAGACAGCAAAAGGTGTTTTGTGTTGGCGGGAAAACAGGGCAATTGACAAAGTAGGAATTTATATACCTGGTGGTTCTGCACCACTTTTTTCAACAGTACTTATGTTGGGTATTCCGGCAATGATAGCCGGTTGTAAAGAAATTATTTTATGCACACCACCGGACAAGGATGGCAAAATAAATCCTGCTATTTTACACACCGCAGGCTTGATCGGCATTACACAAATTTTTTGTGTAGGTGGTATCCAAGCTATTGCTGCGATGACTTTTGGTACAGAAACCATCCCTGCTGTTTACAAAATTTTCGGTCCGGGCAACCAATACGTTACCGCAGCAAAAAAATTGACACAATCATTTGGTGTAGCAATTGATATGCCTGCAGGACCAAGTGAAGTGCTGGTGATAGCTGATGGCAATGCAGACCCAGCCTTTGTTGCGGCTGATTTATTATCGCAAGCCGAGCACGGGACTGATAGCCAGGTAATATTATTGGCTGACAGCAAAGAATTAATTGAAAGAACAGAACAAGAAATTAAAATACAACTTGAAAATTTACCACGCAAAGAATTAGCTGCAGCAGCATTGTTAAACAGCAAATCAATTTTATTAAAAAATCTCGATGAATGTATTGCATTCAGCAACTATTATGCACCTGAGCATTTAATTATAGCCACAGAAAATTACCGGGAATTGATTGGCGGAATTACAACGGCAGGTTCTGTTTTTTTAGGTAGATACAGCTGTGAATCGTTGGGCGATTATGCAAGCGGTACCAATCATACTTTACCAACCAACGGCTATGCACGCAATTACAGCGGCGTTTCGTTGGATAGTTTTGTAACCAAAATCACTTTTCAGGAAGTGACAGATGAGGGCATTAAAAACATCGGTCCTGCTGTCGAATTAATGGCGGAAGCAGAACAATTATTTGCGCATAAAAATGCAGTATCACTAAGATTAAAAAGTTTATAAAATATGTTTCAGTTAGAAAAAATAGTTAGAAACAACATTCTACATTTAAAACCATACTCTAGTGCCCGTGACGAGTACACAGGAAAAGATGCAGTTTTTTTAGATGCAAACGAAAATCCTTTTGGAGAATTAAACCGCTATCCTGATCCACATCAAACAGCCTTAAAAGAAAAATTAGGGAAAATAAAATCTGTTGGAACAGAAAATATATTTATTGGAAATGGCAGCGACGAAGTAATTGACATTGCCTACAGAACATTTTGTGAACCGGGGAAAGACAAGGCGCTGACCTTCTCTCCTACCTACGGAATGTACGATGTATCTGCTGCTATAAATAACATAGAATTAATAAAAGTTCCGTTGACAGATACATTTCAAATTGATGTTGATTTGTTGAATAAATACATAAACGATGAAAATTTAAAGCTCATTTTTATTTGCTCACCCAATAATCCATCCGGTAATAATTTAGAAAATATTGAAGACATTTTAAAAAGATTTAAGGGAATTGTATTTGTAGATGAAGCTTATAGTGACTTTAGT
>JBBRPX010000031.1:0-23152 GCA_038227505.1 Chitinophagales bacterium | reverse complement strand
ATTAAAAATCCGAACGACGCTTCAGGAGTAACCTTGTATACAATTACTGCCAACGGTGGTACACAAGAGCATAAAGGACTTGAAGCATTGGTGAAATATACTGTATATCAATCTTCAAATTCCATATTAAGATCTTTAAAGCCTTTTGCAAACGCTACGCTTTCTGATTTTAAATACAAAGATTTTAGATTTCATCAGGTTGTAGGTACAAAAGATTCTGTGATCGATTACACTAACCGTCCTGTAGCGGGAGTGCCAAAATTTACTGCAAACCTTGGATTGGATTTTATGTTTAAATATGGCATTTACGGCAATGTAACTTTTGCGTACAGAGATAAAATGTCAATCGTTTCTACACAGGAATTTTATACGGACAGCTATTCTTTATGGAATAGCAAAATCGGTGTACAGCAAACATTATCTAAACATTTTGATGTTGATTTTTATGTCGGTGTAAACAATATTACGGAAACACATTATGCTATAAAAGTTTTCGTAAACCAGCTTACAACACCATTAAGTAAAACCAGTGGTGATGCTTATATTCCCGGTCCATCTAAAGCAAATGCTTATGTTGGATTAAATTTAAAATACAATTTCTAAAATACTAATAATTAAAAGGCAGCCCATAACCAGGCTGCCTTTTAAAATATTTTACTATGAAAAAAACTATGGTTGTAATTCTCCTTTCTGTTTTTATTTTTTCCTGTGGCAGATTTGGAAACAGGGAAACAGACGGTACAAAAGATATGCGGATTGTATGCTTATCTAAACATTTAACTGAAATGGTTTTTGCATTAGGAAAGGGTCATAATATAGTGGCAGTCGATCTTTCAAGTACTTTTCCTGACAGTGCAAAACTGCTGAAAACAGTGGGCTATCACCGGGCTTTAAGTGCCGAAGGTATCATTTCCATGAATCCTGATCTTGTAATTCACAGCAATGATATAGGTCCGGAAAACGTATTACCACAGTTGGAAAAAGCCGGCTTAAACATTAAAGAGTTTGGCGGTGCCAATACTTTTGACAGTGCAAAAATACTTTTGAAAAACCTTGGTAAATTTTTTGGCGAAGAGGTCAAAGCAACTGCGTTGTGCGGTAAAATGGATACCGATTTTGAGAAAGCAAAAACATACCTGCAAACAAAAAATATAAAAGATACTCCAAGTGTGATGATCATACATTTTGGCAGAGCCGGCAATATTTATTTTGTAATGAGCGGCCGCAAAGGGGTAGGAGATAAGATGATAGAACTTGCCGGTGGCAAAGCAGTAAAATATGATGCAAAAGGCGCAAGGCAAATAAGTGCCGAAGCAGTAGCAACATCTAATCCGGATATAATTATTGCAACAGATTATGGCTACGACCAAATGGGAAGTATGGATAAATTTATAAGCGATATACCCGGCGTAGCATTGACAAATGCCGGTAAAAACAAACGCATCATTCGTTTTGAAGAACACGATATGATTTATTTTGGACCGCGTACCGGTGATAATATTATTAAACTGACTGACCTAATTCATCCTGCCGATGCTCCAAAAAAATAAATATTTCTTTACAGTACTTGTGCTCATTTTAATCATCATGCTGTTGTGTGCTGTATCTTTTGGGGCAGTATCCATCAGGATTTCAGAAATGTTTTCTGCTGTATGGCACTTTGTAAAATCAGAAAAGCCCGCCAATATTTACGAAGCAGTGTTTTTACAGATAAGGTTGCCGAGAGTATTGTTATGTGCTGTTACGGGCGCCATACTCTCTGCTTCAGGCGTGCTTATGCAGGGGCTTTTTCGCAATCCAATTGTAGAGCCGGGACTTGTAGGAACCAGTGCCGGAGCCGCTTTTGGTGCTTCCGTTGTGTTTGTATTGTCAGCAGGTATGGCACCACATATTAAAGCTATAACAGGTCCATTCCTTGTTCCGTTATTTGCATTTGCAGGTGGGCTGTTGGCTACTTATATTGTATATAGTTTGTCTAAAAATATGCGCAAGGTTTCTATTACTTCTTTGCTGTTAATTGGTATTGCTGTAAACGCCATTGGTTTAAGCGGCACAGGATTTATGAGTTATCTGGCCCGAGATCCACAGGCAAGAAGCATTACTTTTTGGAGCCTTGGTACGTTTTCCGGAGCTACCTGGTCGCAGTTTTTTATTACTGCTGTTGTAGCTGGTATTATTTTCATCATTGCATTAAGGTATTCCAAACAACTCAATGCATTGTTGTTGGGAGAAGAAGAAGCATCTTACCTTGGTGTAGATACTGACAGGTTAAAGAGAAGAGTAATGATCATAAACACTGCTATGGTTTCAGTGGCTACAGCTTTCGTAGGCGTTATAAGTTTTATGGGGTTAATAGTGCCGCATGTACTGCGTTTACTCATTGGCAGCGACAATAAAAAACTTCTTCCTGCATCTATGATTGCTGGTGCAGTGCTGCTTACGCTGGCAGACCTTGGCGCTCGACTTTTACTGGCTCCTGCAGAAATTCCTATTGGTATTATTACTTCTTTTGTAGGTGCACCAATATTTATTTTACTCTTAAAAAAGTTTGATATTCTGCAGGAAAAAGGAGGTTTTTATGCTTAGTACCCAAGGCATTTATTACAGTATTGGTAAAAAAGAAATTCTAAAAAATATCAGTATTGATTTTTTACCGGGAGAATTTAATATGATCCTTGGCCCAAACGGTTCGGGTAAATCAACTTTTTTAAAAGTTTTCAGCGGTGAAATAAAACCTTCTAAAGGAGAAGTTTTTGTAGATAATAAAGCATTGTCCACTATAAAAAAAGAAGCACTTGCAAAAGTGAGGGCAGTAATGACCCAACAACCTGAACTAAGTTTTCCGCTTTCAGTAGAAGAAGTGGTAATGATGGGAAGGTATCCGCATTTTGATTTTAACCCTGCAAAAAAAGATGAGATAATTTGTGCGGAAGCAATCGAAAAAATGCAGATCGTTCACTTGAAAGGTAGAAATTACTTAACACTTAGCGGGGGCGAGAAACAGCGGGTTCAGTTTGCCAGAGTGTTGGCTCAAATTTGGGAACAGCCGGCATCAGGTAACCGTTATCTTTTTTTAGATGAACCTTTGGCTAATTTGGATATTAATTACCAGCAGGAATTTTTAAAACTTGCCAAAGCATTGGTACAATTTAAAACCGTGCTGGTAGCAGTAATGCACGATATTAATTTAGCCGTGCAATATGCTGATAAATTATTTTTTTTAAAAGCCGGAGAACTGGTTGTAAGCGGAACACCATCCGCTATTTTATCTGAAAAAATAATAAAAGAAGTTTTTGATGTGGACACGAGAATAATTACAAACCCAGTGGATGGAACTCCTTTTATGCTTTATGTTTAAAGTATAAGTGGTTTGTTTCATAATATTTTATACATCTTTATATTCAAAATATTTCTGCAGGATCTTATGTGCATTCCTTGTGTATACAAACCTATCTGCATGCTTTTAATTTTCCTCAAATTCATGTATGTTTGCCGCCTTACTTAAAACCAGCTACTGTGCGCTTAAAGAGTTTAGAAATTAAAGGATTTAAAAGTTTTGCCGATAAAACGGTGCTTAATTTTGATGAGGGAATTACAGGTGTTATTGGGCCCAATGGTTGTGGCAAAAGCAATATTATAGATAGTATAAGATGGGTTATCGGTGAGCATAAAATAAGTAATCTAAGAAGTGAAAATTTGGAAAGCCTTGTTTTTAATGGCAGTAAAACCCGCAATCCAAGCGGCTTGGCAGAAGTAAGCCTTACTTTTGAAAATACCAAAAATCTTCTTCCTACCGAATTTAATACCGTTACTGTTACCCGCAAATATTACAAAAGTGGGGAGAGTGAATATCGCTTAAATGATGTTGCCTGTCGCTTAAAGGATATTCATAATTTGTTTATGGATACAGGTGTAAGTACAGACAGTTATGCCATTATTGAGCTGGGGATGGTAGATGATATTATAAAAGACAAAGAAAACAGCCGCCGAAAAATGCTGGAGCAGGCTGCCGGAATCACCATTTACAAAACCCGTAAAAAAGAAGCCAAACTAAAGCTAGATGCTACGGAGCAGGATCTTGCCCGTATTGAAGATTTATTGTTTGAGATAAACAACCAGCTTAAAAGCTTAGAAAATCAGGCTAAAAAAGCAGAAAAATATTTTGAAATAAAAAAAGAATATAAAGAAGTTTCTATTGAATTGGCAAAAGCAGCTCTGGAAGGTTTTAATATTACCTACCGAGATTTAAATGTACAACAGCAGGAGGAAGTTGACAAGCGGATAGAACTGGAAGTGGCCATTGCCGGCGAAGATGCAGTATTGGAGCAGGAAAAACTGGCATTTGTAGAAAAAGAAAAAGCATTGCAACAAATGCAACATGCTTACAACGACATGCTCGATAAAGTGCGCAGCAAGGAAAACGAAAAAAACCTTAGCAGCCAAAAAGTACAATACCTTAAAGAAACAAAAGCAAGTTTAGATGAGTTTTTAAAAAAAGCATCGGGGCAATTATTAGGCCTGCAGGAAAGCATCACTTTTACCGGCAACCAAATAATAGAGGAGGAGCAAAAAGTATCAGAGCTGGAAGAAAAAGTAGAAGACCTGAAAGAAGCGGTGGAGGATAAGCGCCGCATATTTGATGATAAGCGTTCGGCTATTGATTTGCTGCGGAAAGAAAACCAGGCGATACAGTTAAATCGTTTTGATGCAGAAAAGAAAGTGGCAGTTGCAGATACGAGTATACAAAATTTACAGCGTACCATTTTACAATTGGGTGAAGAACAAAAAGCAAGAGCTACACAATTACAAACTTTAGAAAAAGAAAAAACGGATAAAGAGCAGGATCTCGAAAGTAAGAAAACAGATATCCAGCAATTACAGGAGCACCAAGATCGTACAAAGGAGCAAATACTCGCTACCCAAAATATGATGGAAGGCATGCGGAATAACCTAGCAGATGAAAGCCGTAAGTTAGATGCCCGTACCAATGAATATGATTTGTTGAAGAGTTTGGTAGATTCAATGGAAGGCTATCCCGAAAGTGTAAAATTTTTACACAATAACAATGGCTGGAATAAAGATGCACCGCTGTTGTCAGATATTATTTATGTAAAAGAAGAATACCGTGCAGCAGTTGAGAATGTGTTGGATCCATATTTAAATTATTATGTGGTGAATAATTTAGCCGAAGGATTACAGGCTATTCATTTGCTGGATGAAAATAAAAAAGGCAAAGCAAATTTCTTTTTGCTGGATAAGTTCACCGACACTACAATACACATGACACCTGCAGATACCTTGCCTGCAATGGATGTGGTGGAGTTTGATGCTAAATACGCAAGCCTTGCTAAGCAATTATTGGGCAATGTTTTTATAGCTGTGAATGGCTCCGACTCATTGGTGAATAGCCCCCATCCTTTAGGTCGGGGAGAAGATAACAATGACGATGCCGTTATTTTAGAAAAAACTGGAAAATTTGTAAAAGGTAAATATGCTATTACCGGTGGAAGTGTAGGAATGTTTGAAGGTAAAAAAATCGGTCGTGCAAAAAATCTGGAGAAATTGCAGGCAGAAATTATTGTTCAAAGTGCTAGTGTAGCTGCATTAAAACAGGAGATACAAGTAAAGCATAATGAAGTAATAAGCTTTAATGAACAGTTAAAAGAAAACGTAATAAAGCAAACACAACAGGAAATAAACAGCCTTACCAATTTGGTGTTTTCTTTACAAAATAAAATAGAAAATCTTACACAGCAACAAACAACCGGCACGGCAAGAAGTACAGAACTGCAAAACCAGTTGGAAACAAATCATGATGCCATTGCAGACACCAGAACGGAGCTGGATAAATTTAATACACAGTTAGAAGAACTGGCAGATAAGCTTCAAGGCATAGAAGCAGCCTACGCTTCAGCAGAACAGGAATATAATTTTGCAGGTGCAGCTTACAACGAAAGCAATATTAATTTTGCCAAACAGCAAAGCAAAGTCTTTTCTTTAAAAACGGAAGTAGATTTTAAAACAAACCAGTTGGCAGACTTGCAGGTGCAGGTAGAAAGCAGTACTGTTCAATTAAAAGATTCAGACGAAGCAATAAATACCACTGCCGAAACTTTGAAGGAAATAGAAACGTTGCTGGTAACAATGTTGCAGAACAAAGAGTCAAATGAGAAGCAGTTAAACGAAGCAGACCAGGCATATTACAACCTACGGAATGCACTTACGGAGAAAGAAACAGCCCTTCGTCAAAAGCAAAAATCAAAAGAAATTATAGATACTTTATTAAATGAAATAAAGGATAAATTAACTGATCTTAAACTGCAGCTTAGTGGTATGAAAGAAAGGTTGAGCGTTGAATTTAGGGTAGATCTTGATGTAATAATTGATGAACCACGCACGGGAACCGATGCGGTGGAAGATCTAAAAGAACGCAACGACCGCATGAAAAAGCGTTTGGAAAATATGGGCGAAGTAAATCCTACCGCCATTGAAGCCTATACCGAAATGAAAAAACGCTACGAGTTTATTCTCGAGCAAAAAAATGATTTGGTTACTGCAAAAGACAGTCTGATGCAGACCATACAGGAAGTAGAAGCAACTGCCAACCAGCAATTTCTTGATACATTCAATAAGACAAGAGAAAATTTTCAAAAAGTATTTAAGGCTTTGTTTACAGATGAAGATACTGCCGACATGGTGTTGGTAGATCCTGAAAACCTTGCGGAGACAGGCATTGACATTGTTGCAAAACCAAAAGGCAAACGTCCGTCGTCTATCGGGCAGTTAAGTGGCGGTGAAAAAACCCTTACTGCAACGGCATTGTTGTTTGCCATTTATTTAATAAAGCCTGCGCCATTCTGTATTTTAGATGAGGTAGATGCGCCGCTCGATGATGCCAACGTAGGCAAGTTCACCAACATGATAAAACAGTTCAGCGAAAACTCGCAGTTCATCATTGTAACCCACAACAAACAAACCATGAGTGCGGTAGATGTTATTTACGGCGTCACCATGCAGGAGCCCGGTGTAAGTAAATTGGTGCCGGTAGATTTTAGAAGTTTGAATTAGTGGGGGAGAATTTGGAGCATGGGCTGAGGAACTTTTTTGAACATTTGTATCGGGCTCTCCGCTGCAATCTTTTGTTCGTTCCTCACAAAAGTATTTCCGCTTCTATCCCGGCTATGCGGAGCTGATTATCTTCTATGGGCATTGATGGTGCACTACATTCTTTTATGGCTTAATGTCCCCACCAACGGAAATTTTTTAGATGTGGTTGGTGAAGACACCAACCACTAAGAGAAAACTTTTTTAATCAACCTTATTCAGGATGATTTAACTTACTAAACTAAATGCAGGATTATCATTCTTAACTAGACAACTTTTTTCAGGACGGGTCAGGTTCTCTGTCAGCTTCAGTTCCAGCAGGACAAGCATCATTGGGCTTTTGTTTGTTATCTTTTACTTTTATATCTTTATTCAGCAGCGGTTGGGGTCGGACTCAGCAATGAATTCCCTGCCTGCAGCAATACCAAATCGTTAGCAGCAAGTCGGCAACATCTTTTAAATTATAAAATATTCATCCAATGAATAAGAACCTTTTATTAAGCTATCCTTTAAAATTTATAGCCCTATTAATTTTTCTCATTTCGGCTTGTAAAAAGGATAATACGCCAGGCAATGTCAATAATTTTACAGAACCATACGCTGTAATCGACACAAAAATTTATAAATATGCTAATCCAATTCAGCTAATAGGCGCTAATGCCTTTCACATATTTGGTGCTGGAGGTAGTGATATGAATAGCTGGAATATTGATATTGCAAGAGAGTTTATAGGCAATATAAAAGAAGCAACATTTTCTGGACTGGTCGTTCGGGATGCAAATGGTGCATATCTCCATCCCATGCAAAATGTAGTTGATAGCAACAGAAGAAATAATCGGATTACAATTTTATGTGCCTTTGGATGGGATGGAACAACTGCAACTGAATTTACTGGAAAGCGACCAACACAAACCATTTGGTGGAGTGATTATAAATTAAAGTTACAACAATGGGCTATAAATTTTAAAGACCAAAAGGATGTTTGGATAGAAATATGGAACGAACCTTATAGGTATGACAGGGCTGACGGTTATACAGACGATGTATGGCTTGCCGACATGAACGAATTGGTTAGTATCATTCGCAATGCAGGAAATAATAATATTATTCTGGTGCCTTGTGCAGAGCAGGGTCAAGATGAAACTGTGCTTATTAATAAGGGCACTATTTTTTTGGCTGGCAAAAAAAATATCTTATTTGATATTCATGCTTATGAAAAATGGTTATTAACCTCGAACAGTAACATAGGGAGTAGATTACAAAATTTAAAACAACTTAAACTCCCTGTAATTTTTGGTGAAGTTGCCCCCCTCAATGCTGGAATTTTAATGAACCCGCAATCATTTCTTGACTCAATTTACAATAGAGGATTATCTGTATGTGCATGGGTTTGGAAATATGATAACAATGATAAAGACGCCCTTCTGGGAAATAATGGCTTGCCCAATAATAACAATAATAATAATTGGGGTGACTTATATAAGAATTTATGTTCTCGGCAAAGAAAACCTTAAGAGAGTATGCTGCTAACAAAAGTATTGCTGCAAGTGGAGCTGGACGTTGGAGCAATCATCGTCAGCAATATAGCAGCAGTTATTATTTTCTATTACGCCTATTAGCCATTTGCAAAAGCTAGTGTAAACCTAGTATATAGTCAAAAACTCATTTCTATATAAAAACCAAACTATGTGTCTTAATAGCCACAGGCGAGGCTTATAGGCAGAGAGGTAGTTTGATCTTGCAGATTCTAGTGTAAAAAATATTAAAGTCTTTACTCAGTTCTTATCCAGAGGGTAAGGTTATACCAAGCCAAGATCTCAGTAGAAGTTAGGTTTGAATCCCCTGACTATGAAAACACAAAATGGGCATTTAACTGTTATCGTTATTTATGCTCATAATCCTATCGCTTCCTCTGGAAAAGGATGAATAATGACTCCTACTAGCGCAGAGATGCACACTCTAGCGCAGAAATGAGGCGAGGCTTTTGTGATTAAGCTTTCTGTGCGGCCTGTTACAAGAAACCTAACCAGACCATTTTTTATTTCAATCCTACAGTCTAGGTTCTTATCCCACAAAAGGTTCTCATTTTTCGGTACAGTTTTAGCCTGTATATGTTTCATTATTCACATTTAAAACAGCCAAAATGGACAGCGAAAAAAAAGTAACCACAGAAACAATTTCTACAGATCATTCCGGTGAAGGCGCAACACGCAATGAGCATTCGGAAAAGACGGTTACAATTGAAAAAGTAGAACCGAAGCCAGAACCCAAAGTTACCGAAACAGTTACAGTTACTGAACATAGGGAAACAACCGAAGATTAATCTAATAAAGTAATTAGTGTCTTGCTTTTTTGAGCAGGGGTTCTTTTCCTTCGTTGATGCCCACTCACTTCTTCGCTAATATCTTCACCACCGCTTTGTGCTGTGACAAGCGGTGTCTCATTAAACTAAAAGATAAAACAGCATCAATTTTTGGCTCTTTAACCTTAGTAGAAAATTCTGATTTATTGTATCCTAAACCTTATTACCTTATTAAATTAAACAGACCAATAATAAGGTAATAAGGTTAGATCTTTGTTTAAAAAAATTTCTACTAAGGTTGAAGCAATGAAAGGGAATTTTATAATTTTCAGATCATAAAATTTATTACAAAACATTTTATCCAAACAAATATTCCTCCTTTTTCTCCCAATAACCTTTTACATAATGCCAGCACGAAAAACCAAGCGCAGTGGCAGCTATAGGCTTAAATGTAGAAACGAGGTCAGCATGGGTTTTAAATGCCTTGTATGCTGTTACTTTACTTTGAATAGTAATGTGAGGCCACAATTTCTTTCGGTCGTTTCTAATTAAATATTTTGATAGTTCGTTCTGCATTTCTTTGTATAAATGTATCAATTCCTCGCTTTCAATTTCGTAAGCGACACCGTTACTTTGCAAATCAAGATTTGAAATATTTAACTCAAAAGATTTTCTTTTAGAAAATTTTTCTATAATATTATCAACTTCAATTTTATTAGATGGTAGTTTGTGAAACAACGTTATGTGAGCATCTACATAGTTGCAATGTGCTGGAAAATATTTTATACGCTCTGAATCAAAAAACGCTTGCCCATCGCTATCTATTTTTAAAGTGACTACAAGCGGCGGTGATTTTAAAAAAATACTCATTCGTTTTAAAGATATGTTTGAATAATCAATTTGAAATAACTTACAAATTATTTATAAAATACTTGCATGAAAAAAATCATCATTTACATTTGGGCTATAGTTTTTCTCTTTTCCTGTTCGCAAAAGAAAAGCGAATTTCCTTTAATAACCATCAATACAAATTATGGTGACATCGAGGCAGAATTGTATCCGGCCAAAGCACCTAAAACGGTAGCTGCTTTTTTATCTTACATAGATAAAGACTTTTATAAAAATACCAGCTTTTACAGGGTATTAAAAGATGAAGAAATGCCTACAGATTATAATTCAGGCCTTATACAAGGTGGCGTGTGGCCTAACTTAAAAACAGTTTCAGGCATTGAACATGAACCTACTAGCTTAACTGGTTTAACCCATACAAGCGGAACTTTATCTATGGCACGTACAGGCATAGGAACCGCTACAACAGAATTTTTTATTTGTATTGGAGATCAGACAAGTCTTGATGCGGGAAGGAGTGGCACGAAAGACAGTTTGGGTTTTGCAGCTTTTGGCAAGGTAATAAATGGGATGGATGTTGTAAGAAAAATACAATCTGCTAAAAGTGAGGGAGAAAACTTTATTGCAAAAATAAAAATATCTTCCATAAAAAGTAATTGAAGAATAGGATCAGCTGAATATTGCTCTGTTTATCTTGTTTTTCTTTTAGACAATAGTAAAATGACAACTGCGCAGCATAATTTTGGCATCACTTTAGATTAGCAATTATATATTATTTACAAAACATAATTTTATGAAAAAAGCTATTGGATTATTTAGTATGGTCTTCTGCCTGGCTGTAACAACAGCTTCAGCGCAAACAACTGTAGAGACTAAAACAGGCTGGAGCCAAAAGAAAAAAGCAACAGTTATTGGCGCTGCAGTAGGTGCGGGGACGGGTGCAGTTGTGAGTAAAAGAAAAGGCAGAGGTGCTGTAATTGGTGGAGTTGTAGGAGCCGGTGCAGGTTATGCTTATGGAAGCCATCGCCAAAAAAGGCATCCAAAAAGAGTAATTAAAAGAAAAATAGTTACCCAATAAAAATCCTGTGGTTTTCGCCACAGGATTTTTTTATTATTTAACGCTTACGCCTGTAAAATAAATCCTGAACTTTCCATCTGCAGAGGAGAAATTAGTTGTTGTTTTTACACCGGCATTGGTTGCAACATCTTTCCATGTAGTATTTAATGAGGGCTTTTCAACTCCCTTACTTCTGTAAACCCATTCTGTAACCATATAATTTTTATCAACGTACAAATCGTATGCATCACCCGGTGTGTAACCATCAACATTGTTGTATTGAACCGTAAGCATGATGCTGTTTGCTTTGCTTATTGGCGCTGCTACATTTTCTTTAGCTGTAAGTGTACAACCTTTATCCATCACAACATGATAAGGGAAGATTAACCAGTATTGATCATTGATAAATTTACCATCTACGTTTTTCATAGCTGTTGATTGTATTGTATCCCTACGATAAGTGACTTTTTCTTTAGCGGTAGTCATAGTGACTGTATTCGCTTTCATATTCCAATCCCAACTGCGGTATGTACTCGGAAAAGTATCTCGCTTCACATTGAAAGTAAAAGACATTGTTTTGGCTTTTTTAAAGTTTTTTAACCCATAAGCATCTGCCACTTTTTGTGCGAGTACGTTGGCATCAGTTTGTGCGGAAATGGTATTTGTAATTATGATAATCAGCGTAAAAAATAAAAGGTACTTTTTCATAAAATTTAATATTTAAACAAATATAATTTTTGTTTGACTATAAAGCAGGAATAAATATTCGATAAGCGTAATTAGTGTGTTTTAAAAAACACATCGTAGGCAAAACGGAGAAGGGTTCCAACAACAATTATCAAAAAGAAAATCCTTATAAATTTATTGCCTTTGCTAATGGCAAGTTTAGCGCCAATAAAGCCGCCAGCAGCATTGCATAAAGCCATCGGTATTGCAACAGCCCAAATAATTTTCCCCTTTAAAATAAACAATGTGATTGAACCTAAATTGGTTGCAAGGTTTACCATTTTTGCATTGGCAGAGGCGTGGAGAAAATCGTACCCCATTAACGCAACAAATGCCAATACTAAAAAGCTACCTGCACCTGGTCCTATAAACCCATCATAAAATCCTATCACAACACTAATGAGTATTGAGTAAAAAATATGCAGGGTAGGAGAGTGCGTTTTTTCTTTATGCTGTCCGAAATCTTTTTTAATAAAAGTATAAATTGCAACAAGCGTCAAAACAACAAGAAGCACCGGCTTCATAAAATCGTTGTGAACCATTGTAAGCAGGGTACTGCCCGCAAAAGATGCAAGCATGGCAACTGCCATCATTGGTAGTAAAAGTTTCCAGTTGAGGGCTACTCTTTTTACATATTGTACCGCCGCAAAAGCGGTACCGCTAAACGCAGGAATTTTTAAAGACCCGACCACTGTTGATACCGGAAGTTGTGGCAGAAGAATTAGCCCCATTGGTGTTTGTATCAATCCGCCGCCACCAACAATGGCATCCACAAAACCCGCAGCAAATGCAGCAAGACAAAGCAGTAATATGGTTGTGGTAGCCAATAGTAAAATTATGATCCAATTTTATGAAAGCTTGCTGCAATGCCTTTTATAATGGCAGAGCTAAAGCCCTGGTGTTCCATTTCATTTAGGCCCGCAATGGTACAACCTTTGGGTGTAGTTACTTTATCAATTTCCTGTTCGGGATGTGTATTAGTAGTCAGCAATAATTCTGCTGCGCCTTTTACGGTTTGGGCTGCAATTAAACTTGCGGTTGCGGCATCAAAACCAATTTCTATTCCTCCCTGTACGCTTGCACGAATGTAACGCATTGCATATGCAGTGCCGCATGCACCCAATACGGTTGCGGCGTTCATTAACTTTTCATCTATCACCACCGTTTTACCCAAAGCCGCAAACAACGCTTCTGTATATTCTAATTGGTCTGTATTTATTTTGCCCGAACTTAAACAGGTAATGCTTTCCTGTATGGCTATGGCAGTATTCGGCATTGCCCGCACAACTGAAACTTCGCTGCCAACAATACTTTTTATCTCATCCAGACTTATTCCTGTAACAACAGAAATTAATAATTGGTTTGGTGTAATGTTTTCCTTAATCTCTTCTAAAATTTCTTTTATTTGAAAAGGTTTTATGGCAAGAATGATAACATCGTTTTCTGCAACTGCTCTGGTATTATCTTGATGAACATTGATACCTTTTTCCTGCAACCAATTTAAAGTAGCCGTATTTCTTTTTGTAACAGAAATATTTTCAGCTACGCAGAAATTACTTTTTAAAAGTCCCGCAGCTATTGCTGAGCCTAGGTTTCCGCCACCGATGATTGCTATTTTCATTTTAATAGTTTACCGCTAAGACGCTAAGGCGCAGAGCTTATTTTCAAATATAATAATTGTAAAAACTCTCGTAAAAATTCTGAAAAAAAGCTTTGGCATTTTACAACCAAAGCTTAATCAACCAATTTTGCGTCTTAGCGGCTTTGCGGTTAAATTTCTACTCTATTTCCATCATCTTTTCAAAAACCACTTCATATTCTTTATTGGCCTCAACAAGTTCTGCGGTTAAGTTTTTGTAAGCTGTTTCTGTCTGCACAAATTTGCTATTGTTACTGTAAATATCAGGGTTACCGAGTTCAGCTTCCAAAGCCACTTTCTTTTTATTTAGCTCAGCAATTTTGCCTTCCAATAAATTAAACTGTTTTTTTATTTTATCCGCTTCCTTCGCAGCAGTATTATCTACAGGCTTAGGATTTTTTTTTACTTCCACCACTTTTTCAACTTTGGTTTCAGCTTTTAAATCTTTTTTCTCAGCCAGTTTTGCTTTTTCTCGGCGTTCTTTCCAATCTTCCCACTCAGCATAGCTGCCTTTAAATTCTAATATTTTATGGTCTTCAATTTCCCATATTTTATTGGCAATGCGGCTTATAAAATAACGATCGTGACTAACCAGTATAATCGTTCCTTCATATTTGTTCAATGCTTCTACCAATAAATCTACCGAGTGAATATCCAGGTGATTCGTAGGCTCATCCAGCATTAAAAAATTTGCTTTGCTTGCAATCGTTTTCGCAAGTGCAACTCTAGCTTTTTCTCCACCACTCAATACTTTAATTTTCTTCTCCACCGCATCACCACTAAAAAGAAACGATCCCAATAAACTGCGAAGTTCCAAATCATTTTTACCGCTTCTTGCCTCTTGCAATTCTGCTATCAAATCGTTCTCTGGATTCAACACTTCCAACTGGTGCTGCGCATAAAAAGATTCCTCTACATTATGGCCCCACTCACGTTCCCCTTCAAATTGTTCTGTACCTACAACAATCCTGAGCAAAGTAGATTTCCCTTTACCATTTGCACCAATCAGTGCAATCTTATCGCCCCTGTCAATTTCAGCCCCGGTGTTTTCTAAAATTTTTAAATCACCAAAACTTTTGCTTACATGTTTAAGCGCCGTTACTACTTTACCCGGTGTTTTATTCAGTATAAAGTTTATTTTCATATTCGGACGCTCAATGTTCACGTCTTCTATTCTTTCAATTTTGTCTAAACGCTTTACGATACTCTGCGCTGCTGCTGCTTTACTAGCTTTTGCTTTAAAGCGCTCCACAAATCTTTCCTGTTGGCGAATGTAATCCTGCTGGTTATCAAAAGCTTTTTTCTGCATATCTATACGGATCTCTTTTTCTTCCATATAATAAGAATAATTACCTGTGTAGAAATGCAATTCACGCTGGTACAACTCTACAATTTTGTTCACCATTCTGTCAAGGAAAAAACGATCATGGCTCACAATTACAACAGCACCAGGATAGTTTGATAAATATTTTTCCAGCCACTCAATACTTGGAAGATCCAAGTGATTCGTAGGTTCATCCAGCAACAATACATCGGGGTTCATCAAAATCATTTTCGATAAAAGCACCCTCATGCGCCAACCTCCACTAAACATTTTATATTGCTTGCCAAGGTCTTCATTTGCAAAACCCAACCCCTGTAAAATAGATTCTGTTCTGTGGTGAATACTGTACCCATCCAACACATCCATTTCGTGCAACAAATCAGCATATTTCTCAGCCAGTTTTTCATCACCGGTTTTCTCTAATTCTGCACCAACCACTTCCATTTCTTTCTCTATTGCTTTCACTCTTTCAAAAGCGCCCATGGCTACTTCCAAAATAGATTCATCGGTTTCAAAACCAAGCAGATCCTGGTTTAAAAATCCAATGGTAGTTTCTCTCCCTTTTTCCACTGTTCCTTTAGCAGGAGAGTATTGTCCTGTCAACACTTTAAGCAAAGTAGATTTACCCGTGCCGTTATAGCCAATAAGTCCAATACGTTCGCCCGGCTGAATATGCCATGTAGCATCTTCTACAATTGTGCGTGCCCCAAACTCAAACGTAAGATTCTGTAACCCTAATAACATTTTTAAAAATTTTTGCAAAAGTAACCTAATGGCACTACAAAATATAGATAAACCCTAACCATATTGTTTCTCTGACAATTGGAATCAATAAGCGAGATTAAAAAACGTAATTTTGTAAAAAATGGCTATGGATTTAGATAGACAACAGATATTAAATTTACTGACTGACGCTAAGCCGTTTTTGCAGAACCGATATAAGCTTCAGGAAATAGCATTGTTTGGTAGTTATGCCAGAAATGAAGAAACTGCCGAAAGCGATGTTGATCTTATGGTGGTTGAAAACACAAAATCTTTTAGAGATTACAGTGCCATGTATCATTATGTATCATCGCTCTTTACAGGGAAAAAAGTCCAAATGGTCAGCAAAAATGCCATCAAACCTCAATATTTTGAACGGTTAAAATCTGATTTAGTGTATGTCTAAAAGAGATGGTGATTTGTTGATACAAGATATTTTACAAGCTTGTAATAAAATAATTGAATACACTACGGGTTTAGACTTTGAATCATTTGTTTCCAATTCCATGGTAATAGACGCTGTGTTTAGAAATTTTGAAATAATTGGCAAAGCTTCAAAATTTGTTTCTGCTGAACTCAAAATTTCTCATCCTTTGGTCGAATGGAAACTAATGACAGATTTTAGAAATATACTAATCCATGAATATTTTGGCATCGATCAAGAGAAAGTCTAGAATATTATCGGCGAAGAATTGAATTACAATTTTGAAATGATAAAATTGATAAATATTTAGTATTATTTTATAAGAATTAATCTTATTGTTGTCGTTAATTATAAAATACAACTTTCAATAATTTGCACCTGTATTTTCAGTTGTATAGATTCACTTAAAATATTTTATTTATGAAAAAATTATTCCCTTTTATCGCAGTTCTTTTTGCTGCAGTAGCAATTTATTTTTTATTTTTTAACAAGAAAAAAAACACTGTTGACCAACCAAAACAGGCAGCTATTGTTTTAAAAAAACATTCAGAGGAGTTTAATAAAAGTACTGACAGTGTTGTAAACGCTTATCTTGATATAAAAAATGGATTTGTAAATGCCGATACTGCCGCAGCAAAAAGCGCAGCTAATCACTTTATTATTTTGCTTGATAGATTACCCATCAACGAATTAAAAAAGGATAATGCTACCATTTTTGAAACGGTGCAGGGAAATATCGCTGACATAAAAGCCAATGCAGCATCTTTATTGCAACAAACAGATATAACTGAAATGCGCAAAGATTTTAGCATGGTTACGGAAATGATGTATCCATCATTTTTTACTGCAATTAATTACGAGGGTCCAAAACTTTATGTAGAAGTTTGTCCAATGGCTTTTAGCGATTCTATAGCTGCTGCGTGGATAAGTAATAGTCCTTTAATTGTTAATCCTTACATGGGCAAGAATCACCCGACCTATCATGCCGGCATGTTGGCTTGCGGTTCCGTAAAGGATTCTATTGTTGCGAAATAAAGAAATTGAAAGTTCTACAACGGCTAGCAACATAATTTTGCCGGTAAATCCAAATTGTAATGATTCTTCCGAATAAACTTATATTGAAAATCTTTGTATTGTTTTTTTTGTTTGTGGGATATTTTAATGTAGTTTCTGCACAAAAATTTACAATAAGTGGTTATGTAAAAGATGCATCTAGTGATGAAACAATTATTGCCGCAAATATTGGTGTGTTAGGAAAAAGCAATGCTCTCATCAGCAATCAATATGGTTTTTATTCAATAACCCTAAATGCAGGAAATTACCAGCTTATAACATCTCATGTTGGTTACAGGTCGTCTTCTTTTTCTATTGCTTTAACGAAAGATACGTCGATAAATATTTTGCTTATAAACGGTACAGCACTTTCAGAAGAAGTTGTAGTGTTTGCAACTAAAAGGGATAACAATATTAAGACTGCGCAGATGGGTAAAATAACTTTACCTATTGACCAGATTAAAAGTGTGCCTGCATTCTTGGGCGAGGTAGATTTATTAAAAGTTATTCAATTATTACCGGGTGTTAGGAATGCTGGCGAGGGGAGTTCAGGTATTTATGTGCGTGGCGGTGGACCAGATCAAAATTTGATTTTGCTAGATGATGCCGTCGTTTATAATACAGGACATTTGTTCGGGTTCTTTTCTATTTTTAATGCTGATGCAATTAAAAATGTCACGCTTATAAAGGGCGGTATGCCGGCACAATATGGCGGTCGTTTATCAAGCGTTTTAGATGTAAGTATGAAGGAAGGTAACAACCAAAAATATCAGGTAGAAGGTGGCTTAGGCTTAATAGCATCAAGGATTTCAGTACAAGGTCCTATCAAAAAAGATAAATCATCGTTTATCATTTCGGGAAGGCGAACTTATGTTGATGCGCTGGCAAAAGGATTTATTAAAAAGAGTAGTGCTTTTTATGGTTCTGGTTATTATTTCTATGATTTGAATGCAAAAGCAAATTATAAATTCAGCGAAAAAGACAGGGTTTATTTAAGTGGTTATTTTGGCAGAGATGTGTTTGATTTTGTAAACGGCAAGCAAAGTTTAAAAGTAAATATCCCTTGGGGGAATGCAACTGGAACGCTTCGTTGGAACCATGTTTTCAATAATAAATTATTTACAAATACAACGTTGGTATACAACGATTACAATTTCACTTTTAACGGGCTTCAAAATAATTTTCAGATACAACTAGCATCTGGTATTAGAGATGTAAGTTTAAAACAGGATTATGATTTTTACCCAGCATCAAAACACAAAGTAAAATTTGGCTGGTTGTATACTTACCACCGTTTTAAACCTTCAGTAGTTAGTGGTAAACAAGATTCTGTTGTATTTAATCCACAAAATGCACAGATAAAATATGCGCATGAAGCAGCAGTTTATGTACAGGATGATTGGGATATTTCTTCCAAACTTAAAGTGAATGCGGGGCTTAGGTATAGCGGGTTTCAACAAATTGGTGCTTACAAATTTTACAATACAGATGTATTTGGCAACAGGTTAGACAGCACCGTTTTTAAAAGAGGGCAACCTGTACAAACTTATGGTGGTTTAGAGCCAAGACTTACACTTCGATATGAGTTAAACACAGAAACTTCGCTTAAAGCGTCTGTAACAAGAAATTTACAATACATACATTTAGTCAGCAATGCGGGTACTACACTACCGACTGATTTGTGGGTGCCGAGTACTTTAAAAGTAAAGCCGCAAATAAGTACTTTGTATGCTGCAGGTTTGTTTAAAAACTTAAAAGAAAATATGTTTGAAACATCTGTAGAGCTGTATTACAAACAGATGCAAAACCAAATTGAATACAGAGAAGGTTATACGCCTAACACTTTAAAAGATATAGAGGATGATTTTACTTTTGGCAAAGGTTGGAGCTACGGTACTGAGCTTTTTATAAATAAAATAAAAGGAAGGTTTACGGGTTGGATAGGCTACACACTAAGCTGGACCTACAGAAAATTTGAAAAATTAAATGAGGGTAATAAATATTTTGCAAAGTACGATCGAAGAAATGACATGAGTATTGTTGCATTGTATAACTTAAATAAAAAATGGAAATTTTCTGCAACATTTGTTTATGGTACAGGCAACGCAACAACTTTGCCGCAACGGTTTTACATAGTTGGTGGTGTGCTAACACAAGAGTATAGTAACATTAACCAATACAGACTCCCCTCATACCACAGGCTTGATTTATCTGCTGTATTAACACCAAAAAAGAATGAAGGAAGAAAATTAAAAACAGAGTGGGTATTCAGTATTTACAATGCTTACACCCGCCAAAATCCTTATTTTATTTATTACGATCAAACTGGAAGCCCGTATGATGGTTCGTTAAAAGTACAGGCAAAACAGGTTTCTCTTTTCCCAATCATTCCTGCGGTAACCTGGAATTTTAAATTCTAATTACTCAAAATTCTTTTGAAAGGTTGAACGTTTTGCCCAATAAAATCTTTAGGCATATTGTCGTTATCTGGTAAACCGATGGGAAGGTAAGCATCATCTTTAGGCCAATAATTGGTGCGGAAAATATAATCCCACACACTTAAAGTAATGCCGTAATTAAAACCAGTTGGATGTTTCTCAGGCATGTGTTTGGCGTGGTGCAACAAATGCATTTGTGGACCGTTAAAAAGGTATTTAAATGAACCTAAGTTTATTTTTAAATTGGCATGACCAAGTTGTCCAGTGACAAGTGTAAAAATATGAACAATAAAAAAATCGCTTATTCCGAAACCAATCATTGCCAGCGGGATATATTCCATGGTACGATAAATTATATTTTCCATCCAATGGTATCGCATTAAAGCCGCAAAGCCCATTTCTTTTATGCTGTGGTGTACTTTATGAAACTCCCACATCCATTTTACATTGTGTAAAAGCCTGTGTATTGCCCATTGCATAAAATCTCTAAATACAAAAATAAAAAGAAGTTGACTCCATTTAGGCCAGGTAGCAACATTTAGCGCTACCAAATTAGTTAATCCAAAAATGCCAAGGAAATCCGAAAATGCATTTACAGCCACCATGCTTAACGCATTGTAGGCAATTAATGCAAATAGAAAATAGTTCCAAAAAAGATACAATGCATCTAACCAAAAATGTTCTCTAATAAGTGGTTGGTTTTTGCGCCATGGAAAGAGGATTTCTGCTACCCAAATAAGCAACGATGCTCCCACAAGCCAGTAAAAATAATTGTGCCAGCTCGGGGTAAGAACTTCTTTTAAAAAAAAGTTCGCATACCCAACGTAAGCATCTTCTATTATTTTTAGATATTTATTCATTGATTAGTGTAAAATTACATCTAAAAAAGGTTGGCTCTTTTCGATTATGGTTAAAATGTACGTAAACTAAAAGCAGTTTGTTTTTTTGTTAACCTTAAATTTGTTGTAACACTTACAATTAATGAATATATCCAGCCAAATAACAGCTTTGTACGACCGAATTCCACGGAGGCACACAACAGATAATGTAAAAGATATTTATAGTATAATAGAAGAATATGAAGATGTATTGATAGGGATTGAATCCATTAATCCGTTCTACGAACAAAACATAAGTTCCTATTTTGATGCCGCTGTAAACGCAAAAGCAGCCATTAAAAAATCTACCGATAACAAAGCTTCTAAGAAGAATAAAGATGCATTTTTTGATGAAGGCTCAGGTTTGTTAAAAGAAAGTATGCAGGAATTGATTGGATGGTTTGAGGATGGAAAAAGGACTGAGTAAAAGATTAATTTAATTCTTTGTAATTACTGCGAAAAAATACGTTTAAGAATACCGTACAGCCTACATTTTATGTAGGCTTTTTACTTGCTTGATGTTAAGCGATTATTATCAATGCGAAAAAGTTATAAATACTCAACAAACTGCACAATAAAAAAGTTTATCGAGAGTCGTAGAATTAATTCTAATCACATCTTTTAAATCTTGTCCATCATTTTTTAGTTTATCCAATCCATCGAAATACTTTAAATTAACGAAGAACTATAAACAACCTAAGAAATAACCATGAAAGAAATTAAGATCATTTTATTCAGAGACAATAGTCCGCCCTAATAACTATTTTTATTCTTTATAACCTAAAAAACAAAATATGAAACATTGTATTCTTTTTTCTATCTGGATTTCATTAGCAATTAAATCAACTGCACAATTAGATAAAAAAAATTTATTAATTGGTGGCTCTGGTAGTATAAGTAGTTCCATTGTCAATTATACTTCGACTGCAAATAATTTTAAAGAGAAAAATTCACAAATAGAAATTTCGCCTTCTTTTGGATATTTTTTAGTCGATAAATTTGCAATGGGTCTAAAATCTACTTTTTACTCTCTAAACACTAAAATAACTGAACCATTAAATGGCGGTAAAACGAATTATAAAAGATTCACTGTCGGTCCTTTTGCGAGATATTATTTACTCGATATTGATAAGCAATTTAATATCCTCACTCAATTAAGCTATCAATCAGGCATTTTGTCACAAAGAGGGGCTTTAAAAGAAAATGGAAAAATTAATGAATTTTCTTTTTTGGCAGGACCAGAAGTTTTTTTTAATAGTTCTGTAGGATTGGAAGTCTTATTAGGTTATAAAATGAGTACAGAAAAGCTTGTAAACTCTCAAAGTCCATTTAAGGACGAACGACGGGGTTTGCAGGTATCCATTGGTTTTCAATATCATTTAGAAAAACATTAAAACAATTACAATGAAAAAAATTACTACTTTTTTTATATTATTATTTCAATTTCATCTTTGGCCTTTATTAGTATAACCCGAAGCCCACCGCCGCCATTGTTGGTTTGCAGCTTAGCCATGCAGCCAGGCGTACCAACAATATTTAATCACTACCGACATTAATGCCATTTTTCGAATTTTAAAAATATGGTAAATATGTATTCTTTAGAATGGCCTCAGTTTTACACCGCTACAATTCTTAATTGGCAACATCTATTAAAGGAGGATAAATTTAAAGACATCAGCTTAGAAAGTTTGCAGTTTTGTGCAAACGAAAATAGAGCTAAACTGTATGCTTTTGTAATAATGAGCAATCATGTACATTTAGTTTGGCAGCCACTTCATCCAACTACAAAAGTAAAACTACAGCATAATTTTATGACCTATACTGCACAAAAAATAAAAGGCGAGTTACAAAAGTGTAATCCAAATTTGTTGAAAATGTTTAATGTAGCCGCAAAAGATAGAATGTATCAAATATGGGAAAGGAATGCACTTAGCGTTGATTTGTTCACTCCAAAGGTATTTTATCAAAAGATTGAATACATACATTATAACCCGGTGAAAGCAGGTTTATGTATTAATGGCGAAGACTACCATTATTCATCTGCAAAATTTTATACCACAGGCATTGATAACCTAAATATGCTGACTCATTATAACGGGTGAAACTGTATGTATTTTTATGCTGGAGTTAAACAAGGTTGTTGGTGCGCTTAGCTGCTCATCAGCCCTGCACACCAACAATGGCAAAAAGATTAATTTAATTCTTTGTAATTACTGCGAAAAAATACTTTTAAGAATACTGTACAGCCTACATTTTATGTAGGCTTTTTACTTGCTTGATGTTAAGCGATTATTATCAATGCGAAAAAGTTATAAATACTCAACAAACTGCACAATAAAAAAGTTTCTCGAGAGTTGTAGAATAAATTCTAATTACATTTTTTAAAAGAGTGCGAGTTATTTTTTTAATTATCTGAAACATCTATTTATTAAATATTTCGAAATCTGATAATCCAGGGAAGAATTATCAACTAAATAAAAGACTACCATGAAGCAGATTTAGATAATTTTATTCAGAGACAATAGTCCCCCATTTTGACTATTTTTATTTCTTTAACCCAAAACAATTATCATGAAATCTTTTATCCTTTTATTAT
>JBBRPX010000030.1:0-23268 GCA_038227505.1 Chitinophagales bacterium | reverse complement strand
GAACTTATATTTACTCTTGTTTCTTTTCCGCTTTTTTGGAAGCGGGGTGCAAAAGTATAAAACTATTTTTTATTAACCTAATTTATATTTCATTTATTCTCCCTTTTTCTACTTTATCTCTTTAGATAATCTCACCCTTTTTTTCTTGCGGGGTGCAAAGGTAGGGATGTATATTTCGGTAGCCAAACTTTTTGAAAGTATTTTTCTAAATAAATTTAAATTTTAAAAAGCTAATCGCTGTAACTCAACAGTAGAAGCTATTGGCGCCGAATTAAAAAGAATAAAAAAATTGCTAAATAAAAAATGCATATTCATACAGCTGCATTTCGTATTAAAAATTTATTAAAATAATTTATCAAATTAGGCCACTTTTAGCATGCTTAATTTGCTGGTACTAAATTTACGTTGTGCATATTCTAATGTCACGTTAAATGACTTTACTTTTTGGCTAGGTAATTCGTACATAGCGTCCGTTAAAATACTTTCGCAGATACTTCTTAATCCTCTAGCTCCAAGTTTATATTCAAGTGCTTTTTGTACCATAAAATCAAGTACGGGTTTTTCAATGTTTAAGGCAATGCCTTCTATCTCAAATAATTTTGTGAACTGTTTTATTAAAGAGTTTTTAGGCTCTGTTAAAATATTTTTTAAGGTCTCTGCATCTAAGGGGTTTAAATAGGTAACAATAGGCAAACGCCCTAAAAGTTCAGGAATTAATCCAAAAGTTTTTAAATCGGGTGCGCTGATGTATTGCAGTAAGTTATCTTCCTGAAACTGCTGTAGGTCTTTGTTTACGTTGAAACCAATTGCATTCGTATTTATCCTGCGTGCGATAATTTTATCTACGCCACTAAATGCTCCCCCACATATAAAGAGAATATTCTGGGTATTTACTTTTACTAACTTTTGTTCAGGGTGCTTGCGCCCACCCTGAGGAGGAACCAACACTTCGCTGCCTTCTAACAGTTTCAATAATCCCTGTTGCACACCTTCACCACTTACATCTCGGGTAATACTAGGATTATCGCTTTTACGTGCAACTTTATCAATTTCGTCAATAAAAACAATACCCTTTTCTGCAGCAGCAACGTCATAATTACATGCTTGTAGCAAACGACTAAGCATGCTCTCCACATCTTCACCGACATAACCTGCTTCTGTAAATACTGTAGCGTCTACAATTGCGAAGGGTACATTTAACATTCTTGCAATTGTTTTAGCTAGCAACGTTTTTCCTGTTCCAGTTTCGCCTACCATGATAATATTACTCTTTTCTATTTCTACATCATTGTCAAATTTTTGGTTGAGGCGTTTGTAATGATTGTAAACAGCTACTGCTAGAATTTTCTTTGCATCATCTTGACCAATAACGTACTCGTCTAAAAATTTTTTGATCTCCATCGGCTTTTTAATAGATAGCTTATAGGAAGATGCAGGCTTTTCGTCAACTGGGGTGCCAATTTCCTGACCAATGATTTCTTTGGCATGCTCAACGCAATTTTCGCAAATATGACCATCCTGCCCGGCTATTAATATTTTTACTTCATCTCTACTCCTACCGCAGAAGGAACAATGAAGGATCTGTTGTTTAGCCATAATATTTTATATTTAATTTGTACACGCCTTGCATAAATCAGTCTGTAAAGATACGGAGCTACTCATGCATTGTAACGACAATAAATTCGAAAGTCTTGTTGCATACTTTCAAGTTGTATTAATAAAAAAAGGTTTGCAAACCATTTCTGCTTTGCAAACCCTCGTAATAATATTAGAATTATAATTTTTCTATTAACCCATCTACAATACCATAAGCAAGTGATTCCTTAGCATCCATCCAATAATCTCTATCAAAATCTCTCATGATTTGCTCCTTTGTTTTGCTGCAATTTTTGGCTAGTATTTCTGCGCCCAATTCTTTTACTTTTTGCATTTGTATTGCCATGATCTCAAGATCTGCACTTACGCCCTGCCCACCACCGCTTGGTTGGTGGATCATTACTTCACCGTTCGGGAAGATAAAACGCTTGCCTTTTTCGCCGCCGCTTAACAATATACTTCCCATACTTGCAGCCATGCCCATGCACACGGTGCTTACGGGGGAGGATATCATTTGCATGGTATCGTATATCACCATTCCACTTGTCACCACACCACCCGGACTATTGATATAGAAAGTAATTTCTTTACCTGGATCAATAGCTTCTAGGTACATTAACCTGTTGGTTATATCTTTCGCACTCTTATCATCTACGGCGCCCCACAAGAAGATTTTGCGTTGCTCTATAAATTTTTTGTCAAACTGCCAGCCTGACATCATTTTTTCCATCGGGCTTTCTGGCAAATCTTTTGGATTTTCTTCTTCATCATCTTGACGAATATTTCTATTATATAAATTCATTTTAAAAATGGCTTTTAGTTGTAATACTTTTTATGTGCATCTATAAAGATCAATAATGGTATGCCGTACAAGTGAGTCCCGATCTTCGGGATTAACATGAAACAACGATATTGACCATAGCTGCTGTTTTTGTTTGGCTAAAAAGCAAAGTTTTTAGGCCAAACAGTTTAATCTTTTTTTTGTTTACGAGCGTTTATGAGTAATACCTCATCTATTAAACCATATTCTTTGGCTTCTGTGGAAGTCATCCATTTATCTCTTTGACAATCTTCAGCAATTCTTTCAATGGTTTGCCCTGTATGTAAAGAAATAATGCTGTACAATTCGTGCTTAACCTTCTTAACTTCATTTACAGTAATCTCTACATCGCTCGCTTGCCCCATGGCCCCTGCACTTGGCTGGTGCATCATTATACGGCTGTGTTTTAATGCAGTACGTTTGCCTTTTGCACCTGCACACATCAGTACCTGACCCATGCTTGCTGCCATGCCGGTACAAATTGTTGCAATATCCGGTGTTATAAATTGCATAGTGTCGTACATACCCAAACCTGCATACACACCACCACCCGGGCAGTTGATATACATTTGAATATCTCTAACTCTATCCGTACTTTCTAAAAACAACAACTGTGCTGTAACAATATTAGCAACTTCGTCGTTAATAGGGTAGCCTAAAAAGATGATACGATCCATCATTAAACGGCTGTAAACATCCATTACTGCTACATTCATCGGACGTTCCTCGATTATATTCGGTGTAAGATTGGTAACGTTGTGTTTTATATATCCATCAAGTGTATTGCTACTTATACCTTTATGCTTGACTGCATAATTTTCAAATTCTTTTCCAAAGTTCATGCTGAATAAATTAGTTGAGCAAATGTATTTGTTTAAATACTTTTTATGTTGTGAGACTAGTAAATAGTCAAAAACTATTCCCTTAAAGTATATATGACATAATTGCGTAAATTTTAAAAATAAAAAACCCTCCGTAAAGAGGGTCTTGGTAAACTTTATAGTTGCACATGCAAATAGTTTAAATATTATTTCTTTGAACCGTGCTCATCAGATACAGAAAGCTTATGACGGCCTTTTGCTCTGCGACTAGCTAAAACCTTACGGCCATTAGCTGTTGACATACGCTCACGAAAACCATGTACAGATTTTCTGCGGCGTGTATGGGGTTGGTATGTTCTTTTTTTTCCTGGCATTATTTAATTTTTTTCCTTTTACAAATATTGTTTATTCATTATCGCAGACAAGGCACCATCCTTGCCGCTTGTGAAAGGACGGCAAAAGTAGTAGTTTATGTTGAAACAGTTAAGATTTTTTAAAAGTAATTATAGTTTTATTTTACTTGCAACTACACTATCACTAAAAAATAAACTTGCATGGCTGTTAAAATCGATTTCATTTCCTGTTGTAAAAAATTGTCTTTGTGCATTTTTACTACAGTTAATATCTATTTCTCTGTGATTTTGTAAATACATTTTTAAGCTGTTTGCTACAATTTCACCCTGTGAAATAATATCTATATTTTGCGGAACAAACTTTTTTATTTTACTAATTAAGAGAGGATAATGCGTACAAGCCAGTAAAATGCAGTCAATATTCTTATCCAGGGAAAGCAGATTTTCAATATGCATTTTTACGGGTAAATCGGCTTCGTCCGTATTATGCTTTCCGCTTTCTACCAATTCAACCCATTCAGGTGAAGCTTGTTGAGAAACGGCTATTTCAGGATGAAACTTTTGAATCTCCAATAAATAAGAAGCTGATTGAACAGTGCCGACTGTGGCTAATATACCGATATGGTTTGATTTGGTATAATCATTAATGATTTCAGATGTTGGTCTTATTACCCCCAAAACTCTTTTTGAAGGATATAATTTAGGCAAATCATTTTGCTGTATAGTTCTAAGCGCTTTTGCTGAAGCTGTGTTACATGCTAAAATTATCAGTGGACAATCATGCTCATTAAAAAACCATTTTACAGCCTGTAAAGTATATTCGTATACTTTTTCGAACGGTAATGGGCCATAAGGTGCTCTTGCGTTATCGCCTAAATAAACAAAATCATATTCCGGAAGCAACTTACAGATTTCTTTAAGAATTGTCAGTCCGCCATATCCACTATCAAAAACGCCAATTGGTTTTTTTTCCATATAAAGTGTAAATTATAAAATCAATATCATAAAAAAAGCGCAAGTTTTTATCCTTGCGCTTTGCTATTTTGTTCTTTACAGTTTTAATTTTTTACAAATTTCAAACTCATCCCATTTCCATTCTGTGATAATTTGATGATATACGTTCCTTTTGAAAGGCTGTTTAACTGTGTTGTTATGTTCAGTGAATACTGACCTGCGTTTTGTACCGTACTAAACAGGTTTCGTACCGTCTGACCGTTTGAGTTGATGATACTCAATGTTACCGTCCCATTGCCCGGTATCAGGTAGTCTATTATTCCTGCAAACTGGAAAGGATTTGGCGTTAGTTTTAAACCAAAACCATTTTTCAGATTGGTGATCGTACTGTTTCTCGAACTTGTACCAAATGATGCTGCCGTGGACACATTTCCGCCGCCTGATGCAGTACAATTTGCATACACTCTATAGTCATACGAAGCCCCACGTGTAAGGCCGGTAATTGTTAGAGAATTAGTTGTAATACCTGTTGCTGCTACTGTCCATGTGGTGGCAGTTGAAATTTTAAATTCAACTGTATAAAAACTTCCGCTAGTTCCTGTCCAGTTAAGTACAGCACTTGATTCTGTAATATTGCTTGCATTTAAATTTGTTACCGCCAAAGGTGTAGCAGTTGTATTTACTACAATTGCTGCTCTCGTTCCTTCTCCACAACTGTTTTTTTGTGAAACATAGTAAGTAACCGTACCTGCAACCGCTGTACTTGGAGTTGGTGCCGTTGAAGCACCCACACCACCTGTTGCTGTTGTATACCACAATAAACCTGTACCTGAAGCTGTTAGTATGGCTGCTGTTGAACCTTGACAATAAGCAATTGGGCTTACAACGGTTGGTGCTATTGGTAAAGCAGTTACCGTTACCACGATTGATGCCCTAGGGCTTTCACATGTACCCGTTGTCTGGCTAACATAATAAGTGGCACTACCACTTGTTGCAGTACTTGGTACAGGTGCTGTTGAAGAACCTGTACCTCCTGTGGCATTAGTGCCATACCATAAAAGGTTTGTACCTGTGGCTGCAAGAGCATTTGCTGATGCGCCTTGGCAATATGTGATGGGACTTATAACAGTTGGCGCTGCCGGAGTAGGGTTTACATTTACGACTATAGCTGTTCTGCCGCTCTCACAAGTACCGGCACTTTGACTTACATAATAAGTTGTAGAACTGACCGTCGTAGTGTTCGGAACCGGTGCTGTTGTAGAACCTACACCACCAGTACCCATTGTATACCATAATAAATTTGTACCAGTGGCTAAAAGAGCAGTTGCTGTTGCACCCTGACAATATGATACAGGACTTGTTACCGTCGGAGCTGTTGGTGTTGCCACCACATTTACCACTATCGCCACTCTCGGACCCTCACCACAGTTTGTAGTTTGGCTCACATAATAAGTCGTGCTTCCTGCTGTGGTTGTACTGGGCGTAGGGGAAGTTGAGGAACCCGTGCCACCAGTTGCATTTGTACCATACCACAATAAATTAGTACCTGTAGCTGAAAGCATTGCAGCGGTTGCACCAACGCAATAGGTAACAGGAGTAATAACTGTAGGTGCAGGGGTGCTTGCAACTATTGAGACTGTAATTGCCGCCCTTGGACTTTCACAAGAACCGTTTGATTGACTCACGTAATATATTATATTTCCCAAAGTTGTTGTGCTTGGTATTGGTGCTGTCGAACTGCCTGTTCCTCCCGTTGCATTGGTACCATACCAAAGTAAATTATTACCGGTTGCTGTAAGAGTCGTTGCCGTTGAATTTTGGCAATAAGTAACAGGTGTAGTAACAGTAGGGGCAGATGGTGCAGCGATTACATTTACTGTTATACTTGCCCTTGGACTTTCGCATCCACTTGTTTGACTGACAAAATAAGTTGTAGTTCCCGCATTTGCTATACTCGGTAAAGGTGCAGTTGTACTACCTATGCCACCAGTTGCTGTCGTGTACCACAACAAACCTGTGCCTGTCGCTGTTAATGCAGAAGCGGTGCCACCCTGACAATAATTTATGGGCGAAGTAACAACAGGCGCAGATGGACCGGATGTAACATTTACAACAATTGCTGTTCTTGGGCTTTCACCACAAGTTCCGGTTTGGCTTACGTAAAACGTTGTACTTCCTACAACAGCTGTGCTCGGAGTTGGTGCAGTAGCACTACCGGTTCCCCCCGTTGCATTATTACCATACCACAACAAATTTGTTCCAGTAGCGGTGAGTGGATTTGCGGTAGTATTTTGACAATACGATAGAGGACTTGGAGCTGATGGGGCAGGCGTACTTTGTACTGTAAGTAGAACATTTAAGGATGTTATGGTAGAAGGACATGTATTAGTAATCACTACATGATAGACGTTATTATTCACACTTGCTGTCACACTCGTGAGGGTTAACGCAGCACTATTTGTACCCACATTTGTAAATGGACCACCCACACCCGAAGTACTTACCTGCCATTGATAACTTAAAGGAGCAAAGCCTGTTGCAGTTACCATAAATGTTGCAGTAGCACCCGCACAAACTGTTTGAGGTGTTGGCTGTGTTGTAATGCCAACCGATTGACATGAAGAAGGAATAGTTGCTGTCCATAAGCCACGGCCATAAGTAGCTGCCGCCAACAATCTATCACTTGCACGATACTTAAGCATGGTCGTCTTCACTGTAGGAAATGTCGTTTCAGGACTCCAAACAGTTGAAGGTCCATTGAGCAAATCAGTACTCCAAATACCGGTTTCTGTAGCTATGTAAGCTTTTGTATTGGCATCTGGGTGATACACAGCCCAATAAACAGGCATGTTAGGTAAATTACCGTCACATGAAGTCCATGTTGTGCCGCCATCTACAGTAGAATAGACATTATTTGTGTTGTAGTTACCCACCGTGGCTAAAAGACTTTGCACATTCCCATTGCCTTCTGCAACACAAGTAACGTAGGCATTTACCGGCATAGCAGCGGGTGTTATTATAGTTGAAACCGGTACCGCCTGGTCTGCGTTGTCAACTCTCACAATCTTGCCGGTGTTCAAACCAAAATATTCCCGACTAGCAGTTAAAGATGAAGTTGTTACCGAAGATACTTGAGCGGTATCATCAAACTCTGGGATAGTTACGTCAGTAAAAGTAAATCCGGTATGAGGATCTTCCCACCTTAAAAATTGGCCTTTATTGCTACTGGAATAAATTTTATTTGCAACATTATCAAAATCATAGGGGTTCACGAATAAACCTTTTGTGCTGCCATTGCCATTTGACAACCAAGTTGCGCCGCCATTAATGCTTCTTTTAAAATTTGCAAAAGGCGTGGAGGTAGTTTGAAACTGAGGCTCATCTTGATCAATGGCAGTTATGCTACCATCACCTCCGAATACTTCAATAGAATTTGACAGCCCGGGATTATTAAATTGATGGGTACCATTATCCTGCGCACCGCATAAAAAATTGTTTGTAAGGGTTGGATGAACTGCTACACCATTAAATTGCTTTAACCTTAAACCGGTGTTTTTATCCGTAAAAGTTGTGCCTTTATCGGATGAATAAAATAACCCTCCATCAGTTCCGATAAATAATTTATTACCATTGTCGACCCAGGTTATATTATGAATATCTGCATGCACATATTGTCCATTAGCTCCAACCCATTCCGATATTTTGTTAAAGGTAAGGCCACCATCTGTAGATTTAAGCAACCTTAAATTTCCCACAATAACGGTATTTGGATCTGTTGGATCTGCCATTAATCCCTGTGAATACCATCCTTGACCCGTTTGCAAATCACTAATATTTGTTGGAGTTAGATCTGTAGTAGTCCAATTATCTCCACCATCTGTCGACTTTGCAATTTTTTCAATTTTTTCATTAGCCTGCCCCAACGAGGCGTATACAGTATTACCAACACATGCCAATTCTGTTCTACTACTTCCACCTGAAGGAAAGGGAAATGGTGTTGTTGGCGTAAGCCACACGGGTGTTGGCGCAGCAGGATTTTTAGTATATCTATACCCACCAATACCCGCAGCAGAAAAAAGACCTCCACTTACATGCATAGATCCTGTAGAACTTATTTCAAAATCTACAATACGTGAAGTTGTAGTAAAAGGGTTTATACTAACAAAGCTGTTGCCGCCATCGGTAGATCTTTGCAAACCAACGGCTATCCCAATTCCAATGGTACTCACATACAAATTTCCTGCTGCATCACACAAAATTTTAGAGCACCTTGTAAGCCCGGAAGTGTTTGGCAATTGATTCCATGTGACGCCATGGTCCACACTTTTAAAAACGCCATTACCATTTACTGCTCCTGAATTAAAAAAAGCTTCCCCTGTACAGAAATACATAATGTCGTTATTTGTAGGATCCTGACAAATACCAGTTACTGCCAAATTGCTAAAAAAATCGTTTACCAATGTCCAGCTAGGGTTGGCTACAGTAATATCATTGGTTTTCCAAATGCCTCCATCCACTCCTCCAATCCAAACTATTTTGCGAGTAGGATCAGCCAAGTCTGCCCACACAGCTCTCATTCTACCAGAGGTAACACCATTATTGGGCCTCTGGTTGCCGTTGCTTGGACCTACCACATCACTGTTAGAGCCCCGTTCAACCCAAGTTAACGGAGTTAGTGCTGCAGAAGATGCTGTAGTATTTGGATTAATATTTTTTAATGCTTCTGTTTTTAAAACAGCTTGCCACATTTTCTCGTTTGGTACAGTGCCTGTAGCAGGGTCAATATTTCTTTTATATTGAAATTCCGCAGCTGCGTCCGGACTATCGTATTCTTCCTTTTCATCCTCCCCACCACCAGTTTTTTCATAATTTGATTCCTTTTTATAGGAACAACCTTGCAGTATAGTAATCATTATCGTTAACCCAAATAATGCTGCAATAATTTTGATGTATACTTTTCTCATGTTTTATTAAATAATTTAAAACTAAAGTAATTCAATAATGTATTAATATGCATAAATGAGGATAAAAAATACCTTATTACCAGTAATTCTTATTTATTTCGAAAACATTAAGTTTTTTATTATGGCAATTAAAAAAAATTCAGCAGCCTAAAAGCCCGAACCTTATATTTTTTTTGCCATTGCACCTTTAAACTCCTACCTTTGCGCCCAAAAAAAGAGCCTTACCCATTAGGGTTTTCTTTTTAAATAAAACCAACGAAATAGACAGTTTATGGTAGAAATTAAACCAGATGAAATTTCAGCAATTCTTCGCCAGCAGTTAAGCAATTTTAATGCAGGTGCAAACCTGGAAGAAATAGGAACAGTATTGCAGATAGGAGATGGAATTGCCCGTGTATACGGTCTTAAAAACGTTCGCTCCGGGGAACTTGTAGAGTTCGATAATGGCGTAAAAGCTATTGCATTAAACCTTGAAGAAGATAATGTAGGTGTCGTATTGATGGGCGACAGCGGTGAAATTCGCGAAGGAAATAAGGTAAAACGTACAGGGCAAATCGCTTCTATTAAAGTTGGTGAAGGAATGTGTGGTCGTGTAATAAATACACTTGGAACCCCAATTGATGGCAAAGGACCGTTAGTAGGCGAATTATACGAAATGCCTTTAGAGAGAAAAGCACCAGGAGTAATTTTTCGTGAACCTGTAAAAGAACCTTTGCAAACGGGTATTAAAGCTATTGATGCAATGATTCCTGTAGGTCGTGGTCAGCGTGAGTTGATCATTGGTGATCGTCAAACAGGTAAATCTGCCATTGCAATTGACACCATCATCAACCAAAAAGAATTTTATGCAGCAGGCAAACCTGTTTATTGTATATATGTAGCCATTGGGCAGAAAGCATCAACCATTGCAGGTGTAATGAAGACCTTGGAAGAAAATGGTGCGATGGCTTACACAACAATTGTTGCAGCTTCAGCATCTGAACCGGCCCCATTACAATTTTATGCTCCGTTTGCGGGTGCAGCCATCGGGGAGTTTTTTAGAGATACCGGTCGTCCTGCTTTAATTATTTATGATGATCTTTCTAAACAGGCAGTAGCATATCGTGAGGTTTCTCTTTTGTTGCGTCGTCCACCAGGTCGTGAAGCATATCCTGGAGATGTATTTTATTTACACAGTCGTTTACTTGAAAGAGCAGCGAAAGTTGTATCAAAAGATGAAATTGCCCGTCAGATGAATGATCTGCCTGATTCGATCAAGCATCTTGTAAAAGGTGGCGGTTCACTTACGGCATTGCCAATTATTGAAACCCAGGCAGGTGACGTTTCTGCATACATTCCTACTAACGTAATTTCTATTACTGATGGACAGATTTTCTTAGAAGGCAACTTGTTTAACGCAGGTATTAGACCGGCAATTAACGTAGGTATATCTGTGAGTCGTGTAGGTGGTAATGCGCAGATTAAATCAATGAAAAAGGTAGCGGGTACGCTTAAATTAGACCAGGCCCTTTACCGTGAGCTAGAGGCTTTCTCTAAATTTGGTGGTGACCTGGATGCTGCTACAAAAAATGTAATTGATAAAGGTGCTCGCAACGTAGAAATTTTAAAACAACCGCAATACACACCATACGCGGTCGAAAAGCAAGTAGCAATTATCTATTTAGGCACGCAAGGGTTAATGAAGAATGTTGCAGTGAAAAAGGTAAAAGAATTTGAGGAGCACTTTTTAACTGAAATGGAAAATAAATTACCTGAAGTGATGGCCGAATTTAAGAAAGGTAATCTACCCGAAGATGGATTGAAGAAGATGACTGAATTGGCGAATGGCATTATGCCACAATATAAATAAAGAAATAAACTCAAAAAAAAGCCACTTTAAAAGCTGGCTTTTTCTATGTTAATTTTTTAAAATGTTTTAACTCAAATATCTTCTAAGCGTCCAAGCCAAAGTTTCATGCTCCTCCATTAAACCTGTTAAAAAGTCTGCAGTGCCTGCATCTTTTAATTTATCAGCGCATTCATCAACTTTTTCACGCAAGGTTTTAATGATAGTTTCATTATCAGTTAATAGCTCTTTTACCATTTCTTTAGACGTAGGGTTTTTACCGGGAAACTCTTTCAATTGTGAAAGACTAGAAAATTCTTTCGTCGTTCCAATCGCCATCGAACCAAATTTGCTTATTCTTTCTGCTACTTCGTCAATTGCCTCTTCGAGCTTTTTATAGTGACTTTCAAAAAGTTTATGGTATTCCATGAAACTTTCTCCAGCCACATTCCAATGAAATTTTCTTGTTTTTATGTAAAGTACCATTCCATCAGCAAGGATTGCTGATAAAATATCTGTAACTTTTTTTAAATTCTGAGGTGTTATACCAATGTTTGGTTTCATAAAAATTATTTTTGTATAACAATTATAGAAAATAGTTTGCCAATATTTTTTTAAATCAAGATTCTATTAAAAAACTGATTCTTATTTTTATTTTGTGTGTTTGGGATATAAGTGAGGTTAAATTTCCACAGACCCTGCAATATTTAATAAAGAAGATTGTAAGACCTAATTTTGCTGACAAATAAACTTCGTAAAAATTGCAGACAGCACAACGATACTTTTTAAAAAAAGACGATCGCTTAAAAAGCCGCAAGGCCATAGAAGTTATATTTGCTAATGCAAAGAGCTTTTCTAATTTTCCGTTTCGAGTTTTATGGTTAGTTGTTGAAAATGAAATTGGATTAAAAGCAGGATTTTCAGCAAGTACCAAAAATTTTAAAAAAGCAACTGATAGAAACAAAATTAAAAGATTGATGCGAGAGGCTTATCGTTTGCAAAAAAATGATTTAACTTTTCAACTAGAAACAAACAATAAAGGGCTCGATTTGTTTTTTATTTATACCGGTAAAGAAGTGCCTAAATATAATTTGGTTTACGAAAAAATGGATACAGTTTTAAAGAGAATTATAAAGCTGACAAATGAAAACATTTAATAAAATATTCAGCTTCCCGTTCATCATTCTTATAAGAGTTTACCAATTGGCGATATCTCCATGGCTTGGTAAATCTAAATGCAGATATACACCAACTTGCTCTCAATATGGTTTGGAAGCATTTAAAAAGTATGGACCTTTTAAAGGATTTTGGCTTACCGCAAAAAGAGTAATAAGCTGTAACCCGTGGGGTGGGCATGGGTTTGACCCGTTACCTTGATAAAAATTTATCAAAAGTATTAGTGGAAATCATAAAATAAAATCCCAATTATTAAATTAAAATTTGCATCGTCATATTTATTTTACAATAAAAAAACCGATACAAAATGCATCGGTTTATATTGGGGATTAAAACGGAACTTAAATAAAATCTATCAAATCTTGGTTTAATCTTTCTTTTGCTGTAAACCAAAGCCCATGTGGCTGTCCTTCGTAAATAATATATTTAGCACCTGCTATTTGATTAGCAGATTTATTACCTGTTGGTGCAATGGGAACTGTTACATCTGCATCACCATGAATAACTAATGTTGGTACATTAATAGTAGCTACATCAGCTCTAAAGTCAGTAGATGAAAAAGCTTTAGCACATTCAATAGTAGCTATGGGCGAGGCTTGCATTGCTGTATTTGCGCATTGCTGCAACATTGCATTGCTTACCGGATGGCTTAAAAATGATACTCCAAAAAAGTCTTTATTAAATGCTTCTAAAAATGCGGGTCTATCGTCAGTCATTTGCTTCAACATGCCATCAAACGCTTCTTGAGGCACACCATCAGAATTGTCTTCAGTTTTAAGCATGTACGGAACAACTGCACTAATAAGCACAACCTTTGTAACTCTTGCACCGCCATGTAAAGAAAAATATTTAGCTATTTCTCCGCCACCCATAGAAAACCCTACAAGTGTTACTTCTTGAAGATCCAATCCGCCTAATATTGCTTTTAAATCAGCAGCCAATGTATTATAATCGTAAGGGCCAAAAGGCTTATCAGAATTACCAAATCCTCGTCTATCATACGTAATACAACGCATGCCTTGCTGAGGCAGTTGAGTCATTTGGTATTCCCACATTGCGCCGCTTAACGGCCAACCATGTATGAACACCACATTTTTACCTTTGCCAAGGTCTTCGTAATAAATATTTACAATATCGCCGTTTGGCTGCGCTGATTTAATAAAAGCCATTAGTTATTTTTTTATAATTGAATAATTTATTATCACCAAAGATGCTGCCGTAAAATTTATTAATGTTACAACGCTAAACCTTGAAAAATTTGTAGAATTTTTTACACTAAAAAGCCGCTCATCAGAACGGCTTTTCATTAATATTAAATTAACATTATGCTTTTTCGAAACGTTCAGCAACTTTATCCCAGTTCACCACATTCCAAAATGCTTCTAGGTATGCAGGTCGTTTGTTCTGATATTTTAAATAATAAGCATGCTCCCAAACATCGCAACCTAAAATTGGAGTTCCTTTTACTTCAGCCACATCCATCAATGGATTATCTTGGTTTGGCGTAGAGCTAATCTCCAGCTTACCATCTTTTACATTTAACCAAGCCCAACCACTACCAAAACGTGTAGTACCTGCAGCATTAAACTTCTCTTTAAAAGCATCAAATGTTCCAAAAGCTGCATCAATTGCTTCTGCAAGTTTACCAGCGGGCTTGGCGCCATTGTTATTTTTTAATGAATCCCAAAAGAAATTGTGATTCCAAAATCCTCCACCATTATTACGCACTGCGGGACTTATGGTTCCCGCATTTTTTACCAGCTCTTCTATTGTTTTATTTTCATTTTCTGTACCTGCTATTGCTTTATTTAAATTATCTGCATAAGCTTGGTGATGCTTATCATGATGAATTTTCATAGTTTCGGTATCAATATGTGGCTCCAATGCATCGTATGCATAAGGCAGGGGCGCTAAAGTAAATGCCATTGTAAAAAATTTAAATGATTAAAAATATATTACAAGCAAAATTAAAGCCTAAAAAGGGAAACACAATTATCCTTTCCGAAATTTAAAAATCAAATGGTGTTATTTGCTAGCTCCTTCGCTTTTTGAAAAATTCTTTCATTAAAATCGAACACTCTTCCTTTAAAATACCGCCCACCAAAATTGTTTTTGGGTGAAATGGATTTACATCTCCTGTATATTTTCTATAACTGTTTTTATCATCGGGCGCACCAAAAACAACTTTACCGATTTTGCTCCAATACAATGCACCACAACACATAAGGCAAGGCTCAATGGTTACATAAAGGGTTGCATCTGCAACATATTTACTGCCAAGTGAATTATAGGCAGCAGTTAGAGATAATATTTCTGCGTGGGCTGTACTATCATTCAGCAATTCCACCTGGTTGTGTGATAGTGCAATAATTTTATCGGCAATTACTAATACTGCCCCAATGGGCACTTCTTCTTTTTCAAATGCAATTGCTGCCTCTCTTAGTGCCAAACGCATATAATGTTCATCGTTCATAGTTAGTTTGCTTAACTTTAAAATTCAAATTTAGTTAAATGAATTCAAGTGTACAGACAGGGCAGATGCGTGCCTATTTTGAAACAGGCGTTACAAAACCATATAGCTTTAGGACAGAACAGCTGCAAAAATTAAAAGCCAGTGTTCAAAAATATGAAATAGAAATATTTGAGGCACTGTATAAAGATTTACATAAAAGCAAAGAAGAGTGCTGGATAACAGAGAACGGTTTTTTTATCTCAGAAATTGGTGTTGCGATAAAAAAATTGCGCGGTTGGATGAAGCCTGAAAAAGTTGGAACAAATCTTCTAAATATCCCTTCAAGTAGTTATATAATGCCTGAACCTTTAGGTGTGGTATTAATTATAAGTCCATGGAATTATCCCTTTCAGTTACTGCTTACCCCACTTATTGGTGCAATTGCTGCAGGAAATTGTGTAGTGCTTAAACCATCGGACCTTGCGCCTGCCACAGCCGCTATTATGAAAATTATTATTGAAGAAACGTTTGATCCATCTTATATATATTATGCCGAAGGAGATGGTGCAACCGTAGTGCCTGAGCTTATGGATAATTTTATTTTTGATCATGTGTTTTATACCGGCAGTACTGCAGTTGGGAAAATTATTTATCAACTTGCGGCTAAAAATCTGATACCCGTAACGTTAGAACTTGGTGGTAAAAGCCCTTGCATTGTAGAAGCAGATGCCGATATAAAAACAGCAGCGAAACGAATTGCTATGCCGAAATTTTCTAATGCAGGGCAAATGTGTGTGGCGCCCGATTATTTGTTGGTGCACCAATCTATAAAAGATGAATTGGTTACAGAATTAAAAAAAGTAATCCATGATTTTTTTGGTGCTGATGCACAAAAAAGCGATTTTTTCGGAAGAATAATTAATGAAAAACAATTTACAAGACTCGAGAAATATTTAAGTGATGGAAAACTTTTGACTGGTGGTAAAACAGACAAATCAAACTTATTTATTGAGCCAACGCTGCTTGAAATAGACAATTTAGAAGATGCTGTAATGCAGGAAGAAATTTTTGGACCCATACTGCCAATACTTACATTTACAGAAATGAACGAGGCTTTAGATATTATTAAGCAAAATAAAAATCCATTGGCCATGTATGTATTTACATCGTCTGCAGAAAAAGAAAAGCTGTGGCTGAATGCAGTACCATTTGGTGGCGGATGTATTAACAATGCAAGCCTTCACCTAACCAACCACAAATTACCCTTTGGTGGCAGAGGTGCAAGTGGCATGGGCAATTATCATGGCAAGTTTAGCTTTGATACCTTTAGCCATAAAAAAGCGGTAATGAAAACTCCCACCTGGCTGGATCTTGCAATAAAATACCCACCTTATACAGGCAAATTAAATTTATTTAAAAAAGCTATTAATTAACATGACAGCAAAGCAGCAATTTTTAAAAATCGTATATCCTGTATTCACATTTTTTACGAGAATTTTTAAAATAAATAAAGGAATTTTCGTATCGGACATTGCAGCGCCGAAATCTTTTTATTCCCTCGAAGCTACACTCAACCATGGTGACGAATTTGATTTTTCGCAATTAAAGAATAAAAAAGTTTTAATAGTAAACACAGCATCAGATTGTGGTTATACAGCTCAATATGAAGAGTTGGAAAAACTTTACAATTTAAAAAAAGAAAAATTAGAAATATTGGCGTTTCCTGCAAATGATTTTCAGAAGCAGGAAAGCAAGGACGACCATGCAATAGCGGAGTTTTGCAAGACTAATTATGGCATTAGTTTTCCGTTGATGAAGAAAAGCAAAGTTGTAATTCATTCTACACAAAATAATGTTTATGACTGGCTAACCGATAAAGAGAAAAATGGCTGGAACAGCAATGAACCAAGCTGGAATTTTTGTAAATATTTAGTTGATGAACACGGTAATCTTACACATTTTTTTGAATCATCTGAAGCACCAATGGGAAAAAATATATTGGCAGCCCTCGAGGAATAAAAGGTATTGAATGTTTACAAAAACAGACATTGAGCAATATTTTGCAACTTTTAAAAGCGAGCAATTATTCTTAATAATTTTAGGTGCTGCAGCATTAATTGTAGCGATTGTATTCTTTGTGGGACTAAAAACCCAATGGTACAAAGGCTTTGCACTGCCGATAGCCGTATTTGCAATGCTAAATATGGGTGCAGGATTTTCAAACTATAATAAGGCAGATATTTTAAAAGTTAGAAATGTCTACAATTATGATTTACATCATGAGCTTTTGCGAACAAAAGAATTACCCCGTATAAACGAAATGAACCGAAATTTTACTGTACTTATTTATGTAAATATCTCCATCATTTTCGCCGCAGCTTTTATATTTTTTTATTTTAAGAAGAAGGATGAAAGTAAATATTATTTGGGTGTTGCTGCATCGTTATTTTTAGTTGCGGTGTTAAGTGTAATTATCTATTCGATTATGGAGCGTGGAAGCAAAGATTATGAGAAAGGCATAATTAATTACACAAAAAATATTATTCTCAGCTGATGTTATAAGTTTAAATTTCTAATTTTTTCTAACTCCTGAACATCTAATAAATCTTTCGGTCTACCCGTTGCTTTTTTGCAAATAATAAGGTGATTAAAGTGTAGAAATTTTACTTGTATTTTTTCAATTTCTGCAATTACAGCATAATGATAACATTCTTCAAATCCGATATGCTCAAGTCCTTTTACTGATGTCATCACATCCAATTTAAATCCAAAATTTAATTGAAAGTCTGTCCAACCGGGTATAAACTGCATAGTCTCTATCACATCATAGTCACCTGAACCTTGCTCCTGTAAAGATTTTCTCAAATTCCTTCTGTTTTCTAAAGTATCATCTAACCATACATCAATGTCACTTGTGGCCCGGTTGTACCCATGCAAATTTGTGGCAAACCCTCCAATCATTATATAACGAACGTTATGTGTGTTTAAGCATCGCCAAAGAGACAGAATATCTTCGTCTAAAATATCCATGCTTTACTTTTCTTTCAAAACAGGTGAAGAAATAATTTTTGCATTAGAGATCATTTTAGAAATTCGAATTAGTTTTGTAAGTGTGTAAAATCTTTCTGTGAAAGTCTTATTAGCTGCTGCTTTAAGCCTAGCAACTTCTAATTCTTCCTCTGATTTATATATTTTGTAGGGGAGACTTGACATAATCAAATTTACATTTTTATTTGTGAGGTAATATTAAATAGAATCTATTACACCATAAAAGTTGATAAAAGATTCTCTGATGAAGGGCTGCCGGATGGGCAGTAGTAGCTGCCGTAATATTAAATACTTATGTATAATAAACTCTGTGGCGGCACTACTACAGACAGCCGGAACTACTGTTTATTAAAAACCAATGACGAGTGCCCCCCATGTTTTGTGTTTTGTCTTATATCTTTTGTCTAATATCTGATTTTCTACACAGGGCATTTTTCATGATAATTGATCAACTCAATTGGCGTGCGTTCAAAACTATGATCTTTGTAATGTTCAGCTACTTCGTCTAATACATCGCTTATATCTTCAGGCTCAGAAAGGGTTACGAGCTTCATGCGAAACTCTTTTATATTCGGTAAGCCTTTTAAATAGTTTGTGTAATGCCTGCGCATTTCGTTAATGCCTACTATTTGACCTTTCCACTTTATTGACTTATCGAGATGCTTTTTGCAAACTGAAATTCGCTCTTCTAACGTTGGAGATGGTAATATTTCGCCGGTATTTAAATAATGTTTTATTTCTCTAAAAATCCATGGATAACCAATTGCTGCTCTACCAATCATAATACCATCTACACCATAACGTTCTTTGTATAATTTTGCTTTTTGCGGAGAATCGATATCACCGTTTCCAAAAACTGGAATAGTAATGCGTGGGTTGTTTTTTACTTTTGCAATAAGGCTCCAATCTGCCTCGCCTTTGTACAACTGGCAGCGTGTGCGACCATGTATAGCTATAGCCTGCACGCCAATATCCTGCATGCGCTCTGCAACTTCTTCTATATTTCTGGTATTATCATCCCAACCCAACCTTGTCTTTATTGTAACCGGTAAACGTGTACCATTTATAACAGATTTTGTGAGGCGTACCATTAAATCTAAATCTTTTAAAACACCTGCACCAGCTCCTTTGTTCACCACTTTTTTTACAGGACAGCCGAAATTAATATCTACCAGATCCGGATTTACAGCATCGCAAATTCTTGCACTCATTTCCATTGCATCTTCATCTCCTCCAAAAATCTGAATACCAAACGGGCGTTCTTCTTCTTCAAAATCAAGTTTCTTCATGCTTTTCATGGCATCTCTTATTAACCCTTCGCTGCTGATAAATTCGCTGTACATAAGGTCTGCACCATTGTCTTTACAAACGGCACGAAAAGGTGGATCACTCACATCTTCCATGGGAGCTAGTAGTAACGGAAACTCGGGTAATTGTATAGAACCAATAGTAGGCATAGTAATATTTTTAAAGCTCACCCTTAATCCCTCTCTAGCAGAGAGGGAAATGAGTATATTGCGGGCAAATTTACATTAAAAGTTTTTAAGGGATGGAATACAAAAGCGTTAAAGGTTTTGGCGGATGGGCTCAACTGGGATTTCTATTTGCATTTTTAGGATTAGGATTTATACTTGCAGGAGGCATACAATTTTTATTAACTATGCAAATAATGCCCGCAGGCAAAGCAATAACGGATACAGATGAAATGATGAAAGCAATGCTTGCCCCCGAAAATGTGGCTATGGTAAGAACAATACAGGTTTTAGGAACGCTTGCACTTTTATTTATTCCTGCTGTTTTATGGTCAATTGTAAGCAATGGAAAAAATTTGTTTTGGCTGGGTTTTAATAAATATATAAATGGCTTTCAGTTGCTGCTCGGTTTTATGTTGATTTTTACGGCGGCATTTGCTGCATCGCCGTTGGCAGATTTAACCAAAGCCGTGGTTGCTCATTTTCCTCAGATAGACAAGATGGCGAGCAACATGGAAATTTTGTATAACAAGCAAGCTGCCGCCCTTGCTAATATAAGCAACTGGCAAGAATATATAATTGGCTTGTTTATAATGGCGTTTTTCCCGGCCATGTTTGAAGAAGTATTTTTTAGAGGCGCCGTGCAAAACTTATTTACTAAATGGTGGCGCAACCCTTTACTGGCAATAACTGTAACTGCTTTTATTTTTAGTTTGATACACATGTCTATCTACTTATTTTTAAGCAGGTTGTTACTTGGTTTTGTATTGGGTTTAATGTATCACCAAACAAAAAATATTTGGGTAAATATTGTAGCGCATTTTATAAATAATGGCATAGTACTCACAAGTATTTTTTTGATGAGATTAAACAATCAGAAAGTTGATTTAGACAAGCTTGATCCAAGTGTGCATTGGAGCGTTGGGCTAATCGGTATAATTGCATTGGTTGGTCTTTTTATAATACTCAATAAATATTCGGCAAAAAACAGAGCAAAAATAGAAGCTAGAGAAAATTTGCTAATTGCAGAGGCAAATCCCAACAGGTCAATAGCACACAACCAAAATAACTAAAAGTGGCACTTAACAAAGCGGTTTTCAAAACAAGGGCACTTACAGCTATCGTATTTGTGTTGGTAATGTTAGCCGGTTTATTCATCAATTTCTATGCGTTTTTGTGTTTGTTTTTAATAATAATGGGTGGTTGTTTGTATGAGTTTAGAAAAATAATTAAACTCATTAAACCTTCAAAGTATTTTGGGCTTTTAGCGTTCTCCATGCCATATATTATTATACCTATTTTGATGATGATTGAGTTGGGCAAAAAAAATTATCATCAGGATTTGAGCGTCATTAACTACTCGCCACTTTTCCCCATAGCCATCATCTTATCCATCTGGATCAACGACACCATGGCTTATTTGGTTGGTTCATTTATCGGCAAAACCCCGTTCTCAAAAATTTCCCCTAAAAAAACATGGGAAGGCACAACCGGCGGGGCTGTACTTTGTGTAGTAGTAATGGGCATAATTACTCATTTTATTAGTGCTTTTTCCAGCCAGCCCTTAAAACATTGGTTAGCCATAGCGGCTATCTGCGCTGTGTTTGGTACACTTGGGGATTTGCTGGAGAGTAAAATAAAACGTGTGGCTAATATAAAAGACAGCGGCTCCTTTATGCCCGGCCATGGTGGTTTTTTAGACAGGTTTGATTCCCTGCTTGTTGCTATACCTTTTGTGTGGTTGTATGTGCAGCTTTTCGTGAGATAATTGGTTAACTTCGCCCACTCAAAACAAAATGCTTTTACATGACGATACACAGAGAAGGTTACAAATCAATTGCGCTGGCAACCATAATTTTTATTGCTTTAAATATGATGTTCTTTTGGTTTTTTGGCGCATCATTGCTTTGGCTGTGTATTGCTTTCTTTGTTATCACGCTTGCATTGGTACTTTTTGTGGTGTCATTTTTTAGAATACCTACCCGCACATTAACCATAAGTAACGGACAAATAATATCACCTGCAGATGGAAAAGTCGTTGTAATTGAGGAAGCTGTTGATGATGAATATTTTAAAAAGAAAATGCTGCAGGTGTCCGTATTTATGAGTCCATTAAATGTGCATGTAAATCGTAATCCTATTGATGGTGAAATCGTTTATAATAAATATCATAAGGGAAAATACCTTGTAGCCTGGAACCCAAAGTCTTCTACGGAAAATGAGCGCCACTCAGTTGTTATTAAAAATGGCAACACCGAAATTTTGGTAAAACAAATTGCAGGGGCTGTTGCAAGGCGTATTGTAAATTATTTAGAAGTAGGTAATAAAGTAAAACAGACAGAAGAATATGGCTTTATAAAATTTGGCAGCCGTGTAGATCTATTATTGCCAATTGGTACAAAAATAAATGTAGGTTTAAATGAAGTAGTGCAAGGTGGCGTTACCGTCCTTGCAACACTTTAACTTTTAACCCTAATTATATAAAAAGAATTCATTTACATTAATCATAGAATTTAAAAAATTTAAAAAATTATAGAATGAAAAAAGCATTTTTATTAGCTACAGCAGGTTTATTAATAATAACTGCTTCTTTTGCAGAAGGCGGAAAAAAGAAGGAAAGCGTAAAAGGGAAATCTTGTTGCAGCAAAGACAAGATGTCAAAATCCTGCAAAATGAACAAAGAAAGTAAAACTGCTAAAATGTAATTTTCTTTAACTAAAAAGAAAAAGGTTGAATCGAAAGATCCAGCCTTTTTCTTTTTGTAGACCTACGTTATAAAATCTGTTCAAGCTCTTTAAAATGGGTTATTACATAGGTAGGTTGTAATTTAAGCGGCTCTTTAATATGATTTACAAAAACCTGATCCATCCCTGCATTTATTGCACCCTGTATATCTGCTGCCTGGTTATCACCAAGCATTAAACTTTCGTGCATTTGTGCATTTGCTTTTTTTATAGCATAGTCAAATATCTCTTTTTTAGGTTTTAAACTATTGCTTGATTCGGATGTAATTAATTGATCAAAATATTTATCCAACCCACTGTTTTTGAGTTTCATTTTTTGAATATGCTCAAAACCATTTGTAATTAAATGAAGCGAATAATTTTTTTGTTTGAGGAATTTTAATATTTCAAAAGTATGTGGAAAAACTTCTTTTTTAGTAGGGAGAATTTCTAAAAACTGTACACTTAAATTTTTAGATAATACTTCATCTGCGACTTTAAAATCCAACAAAGTACGCCACATTCTTTTCCATTTTAGGTCTTCCACCCCAATAAAGCCGGCTTCATATCTTTTCCACAAATGAGCATTGTGAAAAAGGTAACGCTCATAAAAAGGAGTGAATTCCGAACTTGTTTTTTTGGCAAGTTCTTCCGTGTATAATTCAGCAAGGGTTGTTTTTGCATTGCTGTCAAAGTCCCAGAGAGTATGATCTAGATCAAAAAAAAGATGTTTGTAAACCGGCATATATAAATTAAAATTTTGGGGAGTGTTGATATAACTTTACTGAAATATGAAGTTAGACAATTATAAAAAATTATAAAAATGAATATTGTAATTACGGGAGCAGCACGGGGAATTGGAAAAGCAATTGCTACAAAATTTGCTGCTGAGGGGCATACGCTTTTTTTATGTTCACGGAGCATAGATACTTTACAGACAACAGTTGATGAATTAAAGAAATTGTATACATCAGCCAATATTCAATTAATGCAGGCAGATTTATCAGATAAAACACAAACAGAAAAATTTGCTACCTGGTGTTTACAAAGTGCTACTCCAGATG
>JBBRPX010000029.1:0-23302 GCA_038227505.1 Chitinophagales bacterium | reverse complement strand
TATCATTTGGGTTGATATCAGCCAATGGATTTGTTGCAGCACCATTGCTTGAAAGACTGCTGTTTTGTAACGTTATCCCATCAATAACATAAAGCGGATCTCCACCCGCAGTTATTGAAGCGGCTCCACGAACCCTTACCATAATGCCTTGGCCAAGTTTGCCATTTTGTTGTTCAACAAAAACACCTGCAGCACGGCCTTGTATAGCACTTTCAAAAGAAATTGCAGGAGTTCCAGAAATATCCTTAGAACTTACCTTAGATATTGACCCAGTTAAATCTCTTTTTGCTTTTGTACCAAAACCTACCACCACTACTTCTGATAAAGAATTCTCAGCTTGAGAAAGCGAAATATTTGAAGTGTTTCCAATAGCAGTTTCCTGTACTTTAAAACCTACATAGGAAATAACCAAAGCTTTTGTGTTGGGTGGTACGTTTAGTGTAAATGTACCGTCCTGCCTTGTTGTTGTGGAATTGGCCGCCCCTTTGGCTTTTACCGTAACACCCACCAACGGCGAGCCATCTTTTGAATCTGTAACTTTTCCGGTTACTTCTTTAACCTGGGCATTTGCACCCAGAAAAAGAATACAAAAAAGAAATAGGAGTTTAATTTTTGTCATAATAGTTTTTTTAGGCCCGCAATCTATTTAATAATTTGTTAAAAAAAATTGTGAGATTAGGAAATAATATTAATAATTTCTAACCGATTATCCACCAAAAAAAAGAGCCCGACTTATAGGCCGAGCTCGTTTAATTACAATAAGATTCATAGCTTTCTAGACCATTTCTGTAAAGTATTTGTGAAAATAGGGGATAGTCTCAATCCCTTTATAAAAATTTTCTATGTTAAATTTTTCATTTGGGCTATGAAGATTATCACTGTCTAAACCAAATCCCATAAACACTATTTTAATGCCTAGCTCTTTTTCAAACAAAGCGCAAATAGGAATACTGCCCCCGCCACGAACCGGTATAGGTTGTTTGCCAAACGTTGTTTCAATAGCTTTTGCTGCGGCCATATATCCCTTGCTATCTATAGGCGTCATATAAGGCTCTCCGCCATGGTGAAGGCTTGCTTTTACGGTAACATTTGCAGGTGCTATTTTCTTTAAATGGTTAATTAATATTTCCGTTATTTTATCGGACCCCTGGTTTGGTACAAGCCTTGCAGAAATTTTTGCAAATGCTTTACTAGGCAATACAGTTTTTGCTCCTTCGCCTGTGTACCCACCCCAAATGCCATTTAATTCTATGGTCGGTCTTATGCCTGTTCTTTCGTTTGTAGTATAACCTTTTTCACCCCACAATTCTTTTACTCCCAACTCTTCTTTGTACTCCGTTTCGTTAAAAGGCGCCTTTGCCATTAAGGCTCTTTCTGCGTCGGTAGATACTACTACATCGTCATAAAATCCTGGTATGGTTATATGGTTATTTTCATCGTGCAGGGAAGCAATCATTTTTGCCAAAATTGTTATAGGGTTTGCTACAGCGCCACCATACACACCACTGTGTAAATCTCTGTTTGGTCCGGTAACTTCTACTTCAATATAACTAAGGCCACGCACACCAACATCCATACTTGGCGTATCTAAACTTAGCATGGCTGTATCGCTTATTAGTACACAATCTGCTTTTAACAACGCTTTGTTTTCCACCACAAATTTAGCAAGGTTGGGGGATCCTACTTCTTCCTCTCCTTCTATACAAAACTTAATGTTGTTTTGAAGGGTGTTTGTTTTAACCAATATTTCCAATGCTTTTACGTGCATGTACATTTGCCCTTTGTCATCACAACTTCCCCGTGCAAATATTTTTCCATCAATAATAGTAGGCTCAAAAGCCGGGCTGTTCCAAAGTTCTAATGGCTCGGCAGGTTGCACATCGTAATGGCCATAAACCAACACGGTGGGTTTGCTTGGGTCAATAATTTTTTCTCCATAAACAATGGGATGTCCCTCTGTTTCATAAATAACAACTTTATCTGCCCCTGCTTCTTCCAGCCGGGCTTTTACAGCTTCTGCACATTTTATCATATCGGCTTTGTGCTCAGCTTTTGCACTTACGCTAGGTATGCGCAACAAATCTAACAGCTCATTTAAAAATCTTTCTTTGTTTTGTTCCTGATATTCTTTCCAAGTATTCATGTAAATAATGTTGTTTTATTTTTTTAGTAAACGAAAGTAATTTATTTATAGGATGAAAATGTGTTGCCTAATTTAACAAGTAATTGTGAATAACAAATTGTCTCCTCACGGTTTCTGTTTACTACATTTGTTATACGATTGCAATGTCAATTCATCAGCCTTTGTTTAGTTCCTTTTTTAATAAAAAGTTGCTTTTCAAAGGCTGAGTCTATTTAGGTAAACCTTATTTTTTATTGAACCTGGTTTCAACATAACCCCAGTTTACCACATTCCACCAGTTTTCAATATAGTCAGCTCTTTTGTTTTGGTATTTTAGGTAGTAGGCATGTTCCCATACATCAAGCCCAAGTATTGGAAAACCTTTTATATCGGCTTTATCCATCAAAGGATTGTCTTGATTTGGCGTACTGCCAATTTTTAAAATATTTGCGGCGTCTAAGTACAACCAAGCCCAGCCGCTGCCAAACCTTGTTTTTCCGGCTTCAGCAAACTGTGTTTTAAAATTTGCAAACGATCCAAATGTTTTATCAATTGATGCTGCCATATTTCCTGTTGGTTTGTTGTCTGTTTTTTTAGGCTGCATGCTTTTCCAAAACATTTCGTGGTTGTAATGTCCGCCTGCGTTGTTTCTCATTTTTACAGAGTACTTCGAAATTTTGGCTAACACATTTTCAAGCGGTTTTGTTTCATCAACTCCTTCGGCAGTTGCAGCTTCTTTGAGTGCTTTGCTATAAGCTGCAGCGTGTTTACTGTAATGTATTTCCATTGTTTTAGCATCTATAACATTTTCCAACCCATCGTAGGCATAAGGTAAAGGCGTCTGGTTAAAACCCGTAGATAAAACTGCAGGTATTGCCATTGAGTTAGTTGGTGAGCAGGATGCTAAAAAGCTGGAAGCAGCGGCACTGCTAATTGTTACAAGAGCGGCTCCTTGTACAGTTTTTTTTAAAAATTTTCTGCGACTAGTGTTGTTTTCCATAATATAATATTTAGGGGTTTACTTTCTTTGTTACCGGCAAATAAGATGTTACTTTTCTATAAAAATTAATGTACAAATCTTTATTAAATAATTGTGAATCATTCATGGCTTTATAGGTAAAAAATATTCCTACAGGCGTTAGCACAATTATAGCAAGCCACATGCCTAAAAATGGCGACATGGTTTCTGTTTTTACAAATTTTTCGCCAAACATATTTAGTAAATGGAAAATTAAAAAGAAAACGATGGCCACTACCAAAGGCATACCAAGACCTCCTTTTCTTATAATAGAACCAAGCGGTGCGCCAATAAAAAACAATACCATACATGCTAACGAAAATGCAAATTTCCGTTGCCATTCTAGTTTGAGGTTAACAATGTCCAACCTTTTTGTTTCAAACTCTGTACTGTTAAAAAATAAAGTATTTTTTATTTCTGCTATTTTGCTGATAGATCTTTCGTAAATCAGATCTGCAGCGCTGTCAGGGAAGAGTTTTTCTTTGCTGCTGAAGGTTACCGGTGTTAAGTTTTTCCATTGCGCGGAAGTATCGTTTACATACCTTAAAGATGCATGAATATAGCTGCTAACATTTTCTGAAAGACTGTCTTTAATTTTCGAAACTGAATCTATATTTTTATCGAGCTGTGCTGCACTCAACATTTTTGAGTTGTTTTTTAAATCATTTTCGTCTCCTGCTTTCTGGTTAAAGGCACTCAAGTCAAACAACTTTTTAAATGTTTGAAATTGCAGTCTCACATATTCAGTGGCACTGTCTCCATAGCTGCCTTTTTCCTGATAACGGTTACCGTCTTTTAATTTAAATTCCAGGTAATTATTGTTATCAGAAATTTGCATGTTGCCACTTTTTGCAACGATCGTATTTTCCTGCAAAGGGTTTGATTGTTCATAAATTAAAACGTTTTCTATTTTAGTTCCATTCTCATCTTTTTTGCCAACCTTAATGGCATACTTATCAATGTCTTTATAAAAAATACCCTGCTTCATATTTAGCGCAGGCTTTTTAAACATTATATCTCTATAAAGCGTTACAAATTTTAACTGTGAGTAGGGAATAACATAATTAGCAAACAAAAAAGTAACTATACAAAGTAGTACAGTAAACCAAACTAATGGTCGCATAAACCTAAGCAGCGATATACCTGCAGATTTTATTGCAACGAGTTCAAAACTTTCACCGAGGTTACCAAAAGTCATGATGGATGATATAAGTATGGCAATCGGCATTGCAAGCGTGGAGAGGGTTGCACTAGCATACCATACAAATTTAATGATGGTAAAAAAAGGCAATCCTTTACCAACAAGATCATCAATGTATTTCCACAATGTCTGCATCATTAATACAAAAAACGCAATAAAAAATGTAATGATAAACGGGCCGAGAAATGATTTAAGAATAAGTTTATCTAATTTTTTCAGCATAATGGCTATATAAAAGCTTTACATTTATCCTTCATTTATTACAGATGGACAACGACACAAAAGTAATACTTTCAGCTGGCGAACTTGCAATGGCAACGGATAAGAATATTATTTTAACTAAACGAGCCATCATTGAAAAAGCAATTGCATTGTTTCGTAAACAAATACCTATAATTTCTGACAGCTTCAGGCAAATTGTTATGAACGACAATGCTTTAATTTCTGCAGTTCCTAAAATATCTAAAGGAGAAAATTATAATGGATTCCCTTACGTGATGATGGATTATCCCGCAAGTTTTAGTAAAGAAAATATTTTTGCTTTGCGCACTATGTTTTGGTGGGGAAATTTTATCAGCATTACCCTTCACTTGAAAGGAAATTATAAAAAGATGCATTCCGCTAACATTTTAAATTCAATGTTTGATGATCAAGATTTATATATATCGCTGGGAGAAACAGAATGGCAGCATCATTTTGAAGAAAATAATTTTAGAAAGGCTTCTTCAGTAACAAATGATTTGAAAAAACAAATTGAGCATAGCAATTTTTTAAAGGTGGCTGTAAAATACGAACTGCATCAATTTAACATGATGCAGTCAATTTTGCCTGATGGCTATAAAAAGATAGCTAAAACTATTACCGGTTAACTGCCAATTCTATGAAAGAGATCTTTTACCTGGTATTCCCAAAGTTGAGTCTGGTCTTTAATGTCTTTTTTTTCTGCAAAATCAGATATTATTAGAATAGTCTGATTTGTAACTTCAGATTTTTCAATTCTAAATTCAAAATATTCTTCTTTAGGACCATGCAACCAGCGATATCTTATAAATTTGTTATCTTCTTTTTCTAAAACCTCCGCTTTCTCATCCGTTCCGTTCCATCCAAAAGTATACACGCCGTCTCTGTCATCTACCTTGTCTGCAAACCACTCCTGTAGCGCCGATGCACTGCTTAAAAAATCATACAAAATGCCGGGCGAACTGCGAACAGGATATTCTAAAGTATATAAAACTTTCTTACTCATTTCTTAATTTATTAATTCTTGTATTCTGCAAGTATAGATAAAAATGTAACGTGAACTTTTTTTATTTTTTTATTTTTAGAGCTTTTACTTATTTTACCAAAAACGTAACTATTCATACTTAAAAATTTGCCTCCAAATCTATTTTAAAGGAATGGTTATTTTATCCGAAATTCGCAAAAATTAAAACGATTTTAATGGCAATTGATATAAAAGTTCCAACAGTTGGCGAAAGTATAAGTGAAGTAACACTTGTAAAATGGCTAAAAAATGATGGGGATTACGCAGAAAGAGATGAAGTAATTGCGGAACTGGAAAGTGAAAAAGCAACATTTGAAGTGAATGCCGAGCAGGCGGGCATTGTAAAACACGTCGCCAAAGAAGGAGATACGCTTGGTATAGGTGATATAGTTTGCAGCATAGATACAGAAGGGGCAAAACCTGCTGCCGCGGAAGAGAAAGCAGAACAAAAAGATACAGAAGCTGCTAAAGAAAATACGATTGTACAAACTGAAAATAAAGAACAACCCATCGTAAAAGCAGAAGTAAAACCAGATATAAAAACAACTCCTGTAGCCGCAGCAATTATTGCTGATAAAAAAGTTGACAGTAAAACAATAACACCAACAGGTGAAAACGGCAAAATAATAAAACAGGATGTGCTTGAAGTTTTAAATAACCCGGGAAGAAATCCTGCTGCCGGTATGTTTAATAGAAACGAGCGGCCTGAAAAAATGAGTAATCTTCGCAAAACCATTAGCAGAAGATTGGTGGAAGCAAAAAACTCAACTGCCATGTTAACTACTTTTAATGAAGTAGACATGACTGCAATAATGGATATTAGAAAAAAATCGAAGGATAAATTTAAAGAACAGCATGGTGTTAATTTGGGCTTTATGAGTTTCTTTACAAAAGCGTGTTGCTATGCGCTGCAAAAGTTCCCTTCAGTAAATGCTTACCTTGATGGTGAGAATATTTTGTTTCATGATTATTGTGATATTTCTATTGCTGTAAGTGCACCGAAAGGCTTGGTTGTACCCGTTATACGCAATGCCGAAAGTTTAAGTATGGCAGGCGTAGAAGCGGCAGTTGTGGAGCTGGCAACAAAAGCAAAAAACAATAAGCTTACCATTGAGGAAATGAGTGGCGGAACTTTTACCATTACAAATGGCGGTATTTTTGGTTCGATGATGAGTACACCAATAATTAATATTCCACAAAGTGCAATACTTGGCATGCACAATATTGTTGAGCGGCCCATGGCAGTAAACGGACTAGTTGTAATTCGCCCAATGATGTACGTTGCTTTAAGTTATGATCATAGAATTATTGATGGCAGAGAATCAGTAGGATTTTTGGTATTGGTTAAACAATTATTAGAAAATCCGGCGCTGTTGTTATTTGGGAAAGACCCTGTAGATGCATTGCTAGAGTTATAGAAAGAGTTTAATTAAATGCTGATGGCTTTTTCATTTGTTTGAAGAAGCCATTTTTATAAAAAATAAGAATGATTATAAGGATTATAGAAAAGAAAGACAATGCTGCTGTGGCGGAAATAGTGAGAAGCGTGCTGTTAGAACTTGGAGCGCCAAAGGTTGGTACTGCCTACGAAGACCCAAGTGTTGATGTGATGTATGAAACCTACGAAAAGCCAAATGCAGTATATTATGTTGTTGAAAACGGTGAAAAAATAATTGGGTGTGCGGGTATTGATAGGTTGGCAAATGCCGAGGAAACTATTTGTGAACTTCAAAAAATGTATTTTTTACCCGAGGCCCGTGGTCTTGGATTAGGGGCAGAAATGATAGACTTGTGTTTAGAAAATGCTAAAGCTTTAGGGTTTGCAAAGTGTTATTTAGAAACAATGCCATTCATGAAGGATGCACAAAAGCTCTATTTAAAAAAAGGGTTTTATAATCTTGAAGGGCCGCTTGGTAATACTGGACACAGCTATTGCTCAATATGGATGATGAAAGATCTGTAAATGTTGTAGGTTTAACTTTTAGGCATAATCTTACTTTAGTATTTTCAACTATTTTTCGCCATTAAATAATTATCATTGAGTCGCCAGCATTCCTATTTAGCATCTGCAATAAAAGTGATAGCATCACATAAAATAGGTGAGCCTTTGGTGCACCATTTAAAACGTTTTTTTGCAGCAGATAAAAAATATGGCTCCAAAGACAGAAAGCAAATAGCATCGCTTTGTTATAATTATTACCGCATCGGTTCGGCATTGAAAGATATGCCAATTTCAGAAAAAATTGTTACTGCTACCTTTTTATGCAGCATCAGTTACAACAACTTTCTTGAAGAAATAAACCCATTTTTGAATACTAAAATAACAGATAGTAGTGCTGCTAAAATGGTTTTTTTACAAATTAAGAATACCAATCTTTTTCCTTTTGAAAGTGAATTGGGAGATACTATTGACAAAGAGAAATTTGTGTTTTCTTTTTTGGAACAACCGCTGTTTTTTTTGCGGATCAGGCCTGGTAAAGAAACAATGGTGCTGGAAAAACTTGTCGATAATAAAATAGATTTTGAAGAGATAACGACATCCTGCATTGCTTTGCATCAAGGTTTTAAAACTGAACAGTTTTTTGTGCTAAATAAAGAGGTCGTAGTGCAGGATAGAAACTCACAGCGGGTTTTTAATTATTTGCAAAAGTCAGATCTGTTTTTAAAAAAAGATATTGAGGTTTGGGATTGCTGTGCTGCTAGTGGTGGAAAATCTATATTACTTTACGACGTGTTACATGGGCACGTGCATTTGCATGCGTCAGATATGCGGGCAAATATTTTAAGTAATCTGCGAAATCGTTTTAAAGAAGCAGGTATAAAAAAATACGATGCTTTTACTGCTGATTTGATACAGAGCGACGACTTAAAAATTAATAAAAAATTTGATCTTATTATTTGCGATGCGCCGTGCAGCGGAAGCGGTACTTGGGCCCGTACACCTGAGCAACTGTCTTTTTTTACGACAAAAAAAATAGATGAATATGCTGCTATGCAATTAAAAATAGCAACCACAGCTTTAAAGCATTTAGATAAAAAAGGCTTGTTTTTTTATATTACCTGTTCCGTATTTAAAAAGGAAAATGAAGCGATTGTGCACCAGTTAAAAGAAAAATTTAATATGCAAGTGCTGCAAATGGAATACCTGAAAGGGTATGAAATGAAGGCTGATTCTATGTTTGTAGCTGTACTTAGTTATAAAGTAATATAAAACCTGACCGCTTTTTATCGGTACCCATTGCTAAAAAATTACTCTTTTAACAGAAAGATCTTGCATTTTTATTGTTAGTAAGATGCAAAACCCATTTATATTTTGACGAATCAATATGTACTGGGGTAATTTTATTTCGATTTTTTAAAAAACATTTATTGTTATTCGTGTACCGCTAACACAGGCACTTTGCTTTGGTATATCATTTTCTTTGTGTGCTGCGTTTTAAACAATTTGGTAAAAAAGCCATGAAATTTTGGGCCAATAATAATCATGTCAATTTTCTTATCTCTTACAAATAAATTTATTGACTCGTGAAAATCAAAGAGGCGCATAAAATAAAATTCAGGATTGAATTCACTTAGTAATAGTTCCATCTTATCTCTCTCTATTTTATAATCAGTAGTTATTGAGATATAATGCGAATCATCAACATTGAGCACATGCAGATTTGGTTTAAAATCTGCCAGAATTCTCTTTACAGCAAGTAATACAGGAGTTTCTTCCACATATCTCATTTCTGAAGCAATAAGAATATTTGTAGTTCCGGTATATTTTGCATCGCTAGGGACAATTAGCACCGGACAAACATTTTTTTCAGCCATCTTTAATGTGTTGCTTCCGGAAAACCATTGGGTGATAGCGGATTTGCCGGTTAGTCCCATAACTATCAAATAAGCTGCTCTTACGTGTGCATAAGCATCTAGGCATTCAATAAAATCACTTCCCGACTCTGAGAAAATTTCAATATTTGCGCAACTAACTGATAACTCAGTTTTTAAACTTTGCAGATAATTATTTGCCATTCCCACATCATCAGCTTTTGCATAAAAATGATACAATACAAGCATAACATCGTCTCGCATATCATACATATTTGCAGCATAATGAGCAGCATTAAATGATGTTTCAGAAAAATCTAATGGGACAATTACTACTTTTCGCATTTTTTATTTTTTGGTAAAAATAATTACTTTAATTTGAAAATCGTTGTTACAATATTTCTAAGGTTATATGTTGTTGGTAAGCTAAAATAAGTTTGCAACAATTCATCTAATTTAAGGCTTACATTTTTTATCTTGGTCGCTAACATTCTACTAAACCGATGTAAAAGCTTGTGAACCAATGTCGTTTTTTGCTAGTGACTCGGTTTATTATTTAATTATTTTTTGATAATTTTTATTGTTTCTATTTTTTTATCATCTACAATTACTTTTATAAAGTAAATACCGACCGACATTTGCTGCATGTTAATCGTTTTAATCTGGCTGCCTGCAATTTGTTGGTATGTACTTTCGAATATTCTTTTTCCTTCAGCACTAGTAAGGATTAAATTTATTTTACCTGCTTTTTCCCTGCTTATAATAATACTTACATTATCAACAACTGGGTTTGGAACTACTTTTAAACTGTTTACGGGATTCGTGCATGTTTGCGGAGCATTTATTATGAGCGAGTCTAGATAAATACTCGTGTCTGCAGCAATCTCGAGCCTTATTCGATAATTTAAATTGCCGCCACTCGTTAATGACAAATCATCTGTAAAACTTATATTTTTATTGCTAAAATTTCCTGTCCCCGCAATTGTTTTAAATGTGTTGTAGGCAACATCATTGGCTAGTTTTCTTTCTATCACAACCTGCATTGTGTTGTCTTGCTTTACACTTAACTGTACTGTTGCCATACAGCCCGATAAACTAGATAGTTTTGTAAACGATTTTTTTAATAGAATTACAAAAGCTTTTTTCATGTCAGGTATGCCATAGCCAACCCGAACATCTGGTGCATTAAATTTTGTTGCAGAACGTTCTATTGCATCTAACACAGTCATGTTATTAAATTCAGGAAAAGCCTGCCACAAACAGGTTGTAAGACCAGCCATATTTGGAGCTGCAAAAGATGTCCCGCTACTTAAAACTGGTTGCCCAGTACTTGGGCTTGCAACAACTGCTCTTAAACCTGTGGCAGCAACATTTGGTTTAATTCTGCCATTACTATTAGGGCCATAACTGCTGAAACTACCTGAATTGCCAAGTGTGTCTACTGCGCCTACTGCCATTGCACTATCTGCATCCGCAGGGGTCGAAATAAAATGCCATGCACTTGTACCTTCGTTACCTGCCGCAATTACAGGCAACATTCCTTTTTTTGCAGCTATATTAGATGCTTTTGCACTCATGGTGGTATTGCCGTTCATATCAGCATAAGTGTAATTTTGAGATACATAATCAAACGTTGTGTAACCCAACGAAACAGAACATACGTCTACACCAATACTATCTGCTCTCTCATATCCGGCGGCTAAATTATGTTCTTCAATTCTTGTCTCACTAGCCACGTCTTCTGTACGGTAAAGGCAAAAGGTTGCTTTCGGCGCTGTGCCAACAAATGTGCCCGGTAAGTTTGCAGCAATTGTACTAAGACAATTCATGCCATGGCTATCATCTTCATTAACGCTTACCTCATTTGCTACAAAGTCGTAAGTATTTAAAATTTGATTGTTTAATCTAATACTGTCAAATGTTGGTAAGGATAAATACCTAAAAAAGCCTGCATCGAGAACTGCTAATTCCATTCCCTCTCCTTTAAAACCATGGTTATGTAAAAATTCACCTTGGTGCAAATGTACCTGCCCGTGTGATGCACCATAATTGAATGCGTCTGTTAATAACCGAGAAGCCGAAGTTGTTTCTTTGATTTGCATTGGAATATCTACAGGCTTTTCCAGTTGCTTATTTACAGGTACAATTTGTTCGTTTAATCTACTGGCAATAGGCATTGAACTTACCACAAAGGGAAAGCTGTTTATTTTTGCCAAAGCTGCAGCATCAGTTGTTTTTATAGTTACTTGATTTAACCATTTTGAAGCATTTAAAACCGTAACAGTTCCTGCTAACCTAACACTATCAATATACCTTGGTGTAACAGGCAGATCCAGACTGTCAATTAAAATATTATATCTTGCTCTTCTCAGTAATGAACGCTGGCTGAGGTATTGTGATGGATTGGCAATAGTAAACGGGTTAGTACCTTTATCTCTAAATTTAATTATGTACCGAGTTTGAGCTTTTGAACTTGTAAAAATTAAACAGCACAAAAAGAAGCTGATAACTGCTTTCATTGTTTTGAATTTTTATTGAATTTAATTATAAACTCACTCCGCACTTTTAATAGGTAAAAGTGCGCTGATTATTTATTTTGAATAAGCCCATTTTACCCAAGTTGCACCCCATGTAAAGCCACCACCAAAAGCTGCTAAAAGAAGATTGTCACCTTTCTTTAATTTATCTTCCCAATCCCACAAACAAAGCGGAATAGTGGCGGCAGTGGTGTTGCCATATTTTTCAATGTTTATCATCACTTTTTCTTTGGGTAGGCCCATTCTCTTGGCGGTTGCATCTATAATTCTCAAATTTGCCTGATGTGGCACCAGCCATGCAATGTCATCTCCTGTTAAATTGTTCCTTTGCATTAATTCAAAACTTACACCGGCCATTCCTTTTACCGCAAATTTAAAAACCGTTTGACCTTCCTGGTATATGTAATGCTCTTTGGCAAGCACTGTTTCCACACTTGACGGTTTATAAGAACCACCCGCCTTCATATGTAGAAAAGGTTTCCCTGATCCGTCTGTTTTTAATAAACTGTCTTTTATACCATTTTCATCTGTAGAAGCTTCTAACAGTACTGCACCAGCGCCATCCCCAAATAATATACAGGTTGTTCTGTCTGTATAGTCTACAATGCTGCTCATTTTATCTGCACCTACAACAATCACCTTTTTATATCTGCCACTTTCAATTAAACTAGCTGCTGTTGTAAGAGAAAATAGAAAGCCAGAACATGCTGCATTGATATCATAGCTAAACGCATTCTTTATGCCTGCTTTATCACAAATTATATTTGCGGTAGATGGAAACAACATATCGGGCGTAACAGTAGCGCATATCACACAATCAATATCGTCAGGCGAAATACCTTTTTTCTGTAAAATGTTTTTTACTGCCTCTGCTCCCATGTCGCTTGTTGCCAAACCTTCGCCTTTTAAAATACGCCTCTCACTTATACCTGTTCTTGATTTTATCCATTCATCGTTGGTATCAATCATTGACTCTAAAATTTTATTTGTCAGTTTGTATTCAGGTAAATATGCACCAACGCATGTTATAGCTGCAATTATTTTATCCATTCCTCGAGGTGTTTTTTATGTAATAAAATATAATAGCTGTAAATATAATTCAAATCATTGTGAAGTAATTTTTCCCGTTTGTAACAATAAAATGCATTATTTTCGTTAATAGACAGATTAGTAAACTTATGTATGCATATTTAAGGGGAGATTTCAGTTACAAAAGTGCATCGCAAGTACATGTTGATATAAACGGGGTAGGATACGAAGTAAATATTACTCTAAATACTTACTCAGCTATTGAAACACTTTCGGGTGGTAGATTGTTTACTTACCTCCAAATAAAGGAAGATGCGCATACTTTGTATGGTTTTTTCGAAAAAGAGGAGCGAGATATGTTTGTTTTACTTATTAGTGTTTCTGGTGTTGGGGCTGCAACTGCCCGAATGATGTTGTCATCTTTAAAACCAGAAGAAGTAGAAATTGCGATTACTACCGGTAACTTAAAATTAATTGAAAGTGTAAAAGGAATTGGGAAAAAAACTGCGGAGCGGCTTGTGCTCGAATTGAAAGATAAGGTAGGAAATAAAACGTCATCAAGCAGCCAATCTTGGAGCAAAGCTGTCAATAGTATAGAAAAAGATGCAATTAATGCATTAGCTGCGTTGGGGATTGTGCAAAAACAAGCTGAACTGTCTGTTAAAAAAGTACTTACTGCCGAACCTGATATAATAAAATTAGAGGAACTGATAAAAAAAGCCCTTAAAGTAATTTGACGCTAGATTTACATTAACTTATTATCTTAATGCTGCTTATAAGAAATCTATTTCTCACGTTTTTGTTGTGTGTTTTTGTTGACGTTGTGTTTGCAAACGTGAATACAGTTCACAACAATAAATCTGTTTTTAAAGCAGAGCAAAATATAAGAGATACTCCTCCTTCTTCTTCAACACAACCACTCCATTATCCTATTAATGATAGTAGGGGAGATGCTGTAGCATCAAAAAACAGAGGTACTTTTTATTTACCAAATCCTTCTAACGTAAAAGACTCTGTAGTTTACAATGCCATTACAAGAACCTACTCAGTATATGAAAAAATTGGTGACAGGTATTATCGTACACCAACAACTTATGGTTTTGATGAATACTGGGCTATTCAAAACAGAAAATCTGAAATAGCTTATTTTCAAAAGAGAGCAAATACAACCAATTTATTAAACAGGGGTAAACTGTTAAAACCGAAACTCTCATTGTCAGATAATTTGTTTAACAGGTTATTTGGCAGTGGTAAAATTGAAATTACACCCCAAGGAAATGTTGACATTACAGCAGGTTACCAAGGCCAAAGAATCGATAATCCTACGTTACCGGAAAGAGCACGAAAAAGTGGTGGACTGGATTTTAATCTGAACGCTCAATTAAATGTAAACGCCAATATTGGAGACAAACTTAAATTTCCGATAAATTATAACACGCTAGCAAATTTTAATTTGGACAACCAATTAAAACTTGACTACACGGGTAGTGATGATGATATAATAAAAAGATTTGAAGCAGGTTCGGTAAGCTTTGCTTCTAAGGGAACTTTAATACCCGGCGCCCAACAGTTGTTTGGCATAAAAACGCAATTGCAATTTGGTAAATTATATGTTACAACCATACTTGCCAACCAAAAATCGCAGCGCCAGAATGTAAATTTACAGGGTGGTTCAGCATCACAAACTTTTGAAATTAAGGCTGATGAATATGAAGAAAATCGTCACTTCTTAGTCGCTCAATATTTTCGGGATAATTACAATAAATTAATGGCAACTGCACCAGCCATTACCAGTCCAATTCAGATTTTAAAAATGCAGGTTTGGGTAACTAATAGAAACGGTATTACTACTGAAACAAGAGATATTGTTGGATTGATGGATCTGGCAGAAAGAAATCCGTATCTTAAAGCTGATACAATAAACATTTTAAGCAACCAGGCAATTCCTACCAATGGTACAAACGATTTGCTTACTAAAATAAGAAACCTGCCTGATGCAAGGAATTCATCAACCATCTACAACAATTTATTAAGCTTGCGGTTAAAGCCAGTGCAGGATTTTGAAAAAACTTTTGCAAGAAAACTTGACAGCACATCTTACACTTACAACCGCCAGCTTGGGACGCTGTCATTAAGTTCTCCTTTGCAGACAGATGAAGTACTGGGTGTTGCTTATCAATATTCTTTTAATGGCAAAATTTATCAGGTAGGTGAATTTTCAGAAGATGTGCCGCCGGACAGTACTACAGCCACACAAAAAGTATTATTCTTAAAACTATTAAAGGCAACATCGCAACGTACCAATCTTCCTATTTGGAAACTGATGATGAAGAATGTTTATTCTGTTGGTTATGGTGTGCTGACACCACAGAATTTTAAACTAGATGTTTTGTATGAACAGCCAGGTCTTGGTGCTAAACGTTATGTTCCTTTCGGAAATAAAAACCAAGGCGCACCCATTATTTCTTTAATAAACCTGGATAGGCTCAACAGCCAACTTGATCCACAGCCCGATGGTGTGTTTGATTATATTGAGAACTTTACCATAAACTCACAATATAGCAGGGTTATATTTCCTCTGCTGGAACCTTTTGGGAGAGATCTTGCGCCACAAATTTATACCACCGTACCTGCCACCGCAGGCGATACATTGTTTTATCCATTGTATGATTCTATAAAAGCAGTAGCTCAGCAATATCCAAATTTAAACAGGTTCTTGCTGCGGGGTTCTGCGAAGACATCTGGCTCGGGCGATATCAGTATTGGCTATAATATTCCCAAAGGTTCCGTATCAGTAAGTGCCGGCGGGCGTGCTTTGCAGGAAGGTGTTGATTATGATGTTAACTACGATCTTGGTACAATCAAAATAATAAATCCGGCAATATTAAATTCAGGTTTGCCTGTACAAGTTAATTTTGAAAACAATGCTTCTTTCGGCCTGCAACAAAAATCTTTTCTTGGCTTGCGGCTGGATTATCAGCTTAAAAATACTGCGAAAGAGCAACTGTCGATTGGCGGTACAATAGTAAGATTAAGTGAAAGACCTTTTTTTACTAAAGTAAATTTGGGAGAAGATCCGATTAGAAATGCAATGTATGGTTTAGATGTAAATTATAAAAAAGATTTGCCTCGGTTAACCAAATTACTGGATAAGCTTCCATTTTATTCTACCAAAGTTCTATCTACAGTTAATGCATATGGCGAAGGGGCCATGTTAAAGCCAGGCCACGCCCCACAAATTGGGAAGGGTGCAAATGGTGTAATTTATATTGATGATTTTGAAGGAAGTAAATCTGGCATCGATTTACGTTTTCCGGCTGTTGCATGGGGGCTTTCAGCTGCACCATTGGGAGCGACTGCAAAAAACAGCAACATTGAATTATTTCCGGAAGCCAGATTGAATAATAATTTGAATTATGGAAAAAACAGGGCAAAAATTGCCTGGTATCAAATTGAACAAATTCTGCAACAATACCGAGCAAACAATAACCCCATTACAGATCCTAATTTATTGAGCGACCCTCGGGTAAGACAGATTTACCAGAAAGAAATTTTCCCTCAAAAGACTACCGGTTTTGGTGAGAGTCAGCTAGTAACTTTTGATCTTGCCTATTACCCAAAAGAAAGAGGACCTTATAATTTTGATGACAGTGCAGCTTCTGTTAATGCGCAGGGCAATTTTGTAAATCCAAATAAAAGATGGGGTGGCCTCCAAAGAAATATTGACCAGACAGATTTTGAAACTGCCAATATAGAATTCATTGAGGCTTGGATACAAGATCCGTTCATAAACAATCCATCATCTACCGGAGGTAAATTGTATTTTAACCTAGGTAACATTTCTGAAGATGTTTTAAAAGATGGCAGACGGTTTTATGAAAATGGAATATCTACACCAAATGCACCTGCGCCTATGGATGAAACTGTTTGGGGCCGGGTACCAAGAAACCAATTGCAGGTTACAAATGCTTTTAGTAATAACCCCGACGATAGAAAATATCAGGATATTGGACTTGATGGATTAAGTGATTCCGCAGAGGTAAGAAGAAGAAAAGGATATTTGGATAAACTCTCTGCAAACTTTGGAGCCAATTCTCCGGCATATCAAAATGCCCTTCGTGATCCGTCAAGCGATGATTATAAGCATTATAGAAACGCAGGATTTAGTGCTGCTGATGGAATACTCGCACGTTACAAAAATTATAATTCACCTGAAGGCAATTCGCCTATAGATAATGGTGGGCAGTTTACGTCTGCCGCAACTTTATATCCGGATGCTGAAGATTTTAACAGAGATAATACGCTGAATGAAACAGAAGAATACTACCAATATATTCTGGATTTAAAACCACCTTCTGCTCCAGAAATGCAGATAGGACAAAATTTTATTGTAGATAAAAAAATTGTTCCGGTAAATCTTCCAAACGGCACTACAAGAAATGAAACATTTTACCAGTTAAGAATACCTGTTAACAGTTATGATAAAAAAATAGGCAATATTCAGGATTTTAAATCCATTCGCTTTATAAGAATGTTTATGACGGATTTTGCTGATACGGCAGTGGTTCGTTTTGCGCAGTTACAACTTGCAAGAAACATTTGGAGAAGATATAAATTTCAGATTGATACAACAGGAATGTTTAATGTAGCTACTAATTCAGCGTTTAATGTAGGTGCAGTAAATATTGAAGAAAACGATACAAGATCTCCATTGCCTTACCGCACTCCTAGAGATATACAGCGTCAGCAAACGTTAAGTAATAACGGTGTGAATCTTTTGCAGAACGAACAATCAATGACTTTACAGTTTTGCGATTTAAAAAGAGGAGATGCCAAAGGCGTTTTTCAAACATTTGGTAACAAGGATTTGCGGCAGTTTAAGAAAATGTCCATGTACATTCATGCTGAACAGTCTAGAACCGCAAACCCTGCTTTAAAAGATAAAGATCTTACAGCCGTTTTTAGAATGGGAACTGACTTTGTAAGCAATTATTACGAAATAAGAATTCCTTTAATTAATACCAAGCTAGATGCTGCATCAAAACTTGGTGCTAACTCTCAGGCATATAACGATTCGCTTTGGAATCCTGCAAACTCGCTCGATCTTGATTTGACAAAACTTACTAAAATAAAACAAGCAAGAAATTTATCAAGTAATCCTTTAAACAAAATATATACTGAATTACAACCTAGTGGGCAAACTTATTCAGTAATGGGGAACCCGAACCTTGGTGAAATTAAGGGTATGCTGATAGGTGTTGAGAATACAAAAACTTCTTTAGTTGCCTGCGGCGAAATTTGGGTAAATGAATTAAGACTTTCTTCCTTAGATGAAAATGGTGGTTATGCAGCTTTGGCAAGAGTTGACTTTACTTTAGCAGATTTAGGAACGTTATCACTTTCAGGAAATATGCACACAAAAGGTTTTGGTACGCTGGAACAAAGAGTGAACGAGCGTTATAGAGATGACTTTAACCAATTTGATATTGCTGCTAATTTGGAGTTAGGAAAAGTATTTCCTAAAAAAGCTGCAATGTCTATTCCGGTTTTTGCCAGCTATTCCCAATCAGTAAGTTCACCCGAATATGATCCTTACGATTTGGATATAAAGTTGAAGGACAAATTAAAAGCCGTACCGGCTAATCAAAGAGATTCTATCCGTAAAACTGCAGTGGATTTTACATCTATAAAAACAGTAAACTTTACCAACGTAAGAAAATTAAAAACAAATACGAAGAAGCCCAAAATATATGATATATCGAATGTAGATGTAAGTTATTCTTACATAAAAACAAGCAATTATAATCCACTTATCGAATACAATGATGTTACAAGACATCGTGCAGCGTTGGGGTATAATTTTGCACCGCAACCAAAATACCTAACACCTTTTAAAGCCTTGTTTAAAAAGACAAAAACCAAATGGTTTGACATTGTAAAAGATTTCAATTTCAATTACATTCCGTCTCAACTAACTTTTAGGGCAGATCTGCAAAGGCAATTTGGCGTAATAAAACCAAGAAGCCTCGGTGGTGATAAATACCAAACTCCAGAAACTTACGATAAGTATTTTATTTTTCAAAGAGATTATATATTGCGTTGGAATTTTACCAGATCAATATTGCTTGATTATACTGCAACCAACAATTCACGTATTGACGAACCTGCAGGAAGAATTGACACGAAAGCAAAAAAAGATACCCTTTTTACAAATTTATTTAAAGGAGGTCGTAATACACTGTTTAACCAAACGGCAGCTTTATCTTATACTTTGCCTTTGGCTAAAATACCTGCATTGGATTTTGTAACTGCAAATATAAAATATCAGGCAACTTATAGATGGATTGGTGCAAGCAGACTCGCTGTAAACCTTGGAAACTTTCTTGAAAATGGTCAGCAAAAAGAAGGAACTGTACAGATGGATTTTACGAGGCTTTATCAAAAATCAAAATTCTTGAGGCAATTAGATGCGCCAAAAAATATTGATGACAGAGAAAAGTGGCGCAACAGGTACACAAAAATTACAGATAGTGTAACAAATAAACTTGGCCAAAAAGTATTGCGTACCCGCAGAATTTTAGATAAATCGGCACTGCCTTATGTGAGTACTCCGTTAAAAGTGTTCGGAAAATTATTGACCAGTTTAAAACAGGTAAATATTTCTGCAGGAGAAACGGGTAGTACACGCTTACCGGGTTACACGGATAGTACTCAATACCTCGGCCAAAATTTTAAGAGCATGGCACCCGGTTTCGATTTTATATTGGGCAAGCAGGTCGACAGCAACTGGTTAAACAGAAAAGCAGCTCGTGGCCTCATTACAAAAGATTCAACATTCAATTATTTATTTCAGCAGAATTTTGACCAAACATTTACGGCAAGTGCTACGCTCGAACCTGTAAGAGATTTAAATATTACGGTCAATATTAAAAAAACATTCAGTAAAAATTATTCTGAAACTTTTAGATTCATTGATACAACGGGGGGCAACAACCAAAAGTTTATGCACCTAACACCCTATTCAACCGGTGGTTTTGATGTTAGTTATATAGCGTTTAAAACCCTGTTTGGAAAGTTTGATCCTAACAAGGTTTCTCAGACTTTTAAAACTTTTGAAAACAACCGAGCAGTTTTATCCAGAAGATTAGGCAAAGCAAATCCATACACCACATCTCAACCCGGTGGAGGTTTACAAACCGATGGTTACTATTATGGCTATGGTAAATACGCCGTAGATGTTTTAATTCCGTCATTTATAGCCGCCTATACAGGGCAAAATCCGGAGAATGTGTTTCTCATTAAACAAACGGATGGACGTACTAAAACCAATCCATTCAGGTCTATTTTGCCAAAACCGAACTGGAACATTAGCTACAATGGCTTAACAAAAATTAAGGGTCTTGATAAAATTTTCAATAGTTTTAATGTATCTCATGCATATAACGGTAGTTTAAGTATGAATGGATTTACCTCTGCGTTACTTTATCAGGATGTATCGAGGTTTGGTTATCCATCGTTTTATGATACTGTATCAAAGGCATTTATTCCTTTCTTTCTTGTGCCTAATGTAAGCATACAGGAACAGTTTTCTCCATTGCTTGGTTTTGATATGCAGTTTACAAACCAGTTTCAGGCAAAGTTCGAATATGCAAAATCTCGTACACTAAGTTTGAGTTTATACGATTATCAGTTGAGTGAACAAAGGAGCACTGAATTCAGCATTGGTGCGGGTTACCGTAAAAGAGGCTTACAATTACTAGGAGGATTAAAGCTACCGAAATTCTTAGGTGGTGGAAAGAAACTTGAGAATGAAATAAACTTTAGAATTGATTACAGAATAAGGGATAATGTAACAGCAAACAGCAGACTGGATCAGGATAATAATTTTGCAACAGGAGGCAGCAAGGAAATAACTATTACGCCAACTGTAGATTATTTTTTAAACAACAGGATTAATTTAAAGTTTTACTACGATAGGCGCAAAGTACTACCGTATATTTCTTCCAGCGCACCAACAACCAATACAAGAGCAGGCGTGCAGGTAAGAATTTCCTTAGCACAATAGGGCTTTATTAACATGTGAGCTTGAGAGTTGGTATAATTAATGTTCAAGAGCACTAAGACACACCTTGATAATTTTATAAAGGAGATACACTTTATTTTATTTAGAATAATAGTTTATTTTTTATAAGTTGTTTGGGAGGATATAAAGCACGGAATTGACAGTTTTTTGTATAGAATACTAGGGTTACGGGTTATTTTTATAATAACCTTTAACTGTAAATTAAAATTTAATAGTATCAGCAAATAAAAAGAGACTGTCTTACGTTGAAGACAGTCTCTTTTTATTAGAAATTTCTGATATGCTTTTTAATACACTTCCTTAAGGCTTAACTATTTTTTTAAATATCATAAAATAGCCGCATAATTCTTTCTTCTTTTTATTGATTTGTACTGGCTTAATCATGTGGTATTCCGTAAACTGTGGAATGTAGTCGTAATTAATAATATTTCCATCAACATCGCCCCACATTTTACGTTGAAATACAACTTGTTTTTCATTCCAATCAAACATCCGTACTTCATAAACTCTTGAGGTAATATCTCCAATAAAAATAACCCTATACCAGGTCCCTTGCCTTAAAGGCACTACAACAGGTATTTCATAATCGCTTTCCATAGGCATGCTAGCCTCTTTTGCAAGTACGAAACCTTGTTTCTCAAATTCTTTTTTTAAACTATCAACTTGTTGAAGAATGGCAATATTATCGCAGGTTGTCGCTTGTTTAACCATGGGTTGTGCGTTCCCTACAAGCTGTAGGTTTACACAAAACAATATTCCAACAATGGTTAAAAAGTTCTTCATGAACAAGGATAAAATCGGATTCAGAAATAAAGAAATTGTTATTCTCTACTCTAAACGGAAATCTACATTGGATATTGTGCCTTGAGCGTAGCTTTCAGTATTTTATTTTGTAGTAGTAATACTACTTAATTAATTTTTATAAAATATTGAAGAGGTTGCCTGTTGTAAACAAGTTATAGTGAGATCATTAACACATACATGCGCAGGTAAAGATGCACAATAAAAAATCGTGTCTGCCACATTATTTGCTGTTAAAGGAATGTAATTTTTGTATGCTGCGTCAGCTTTTTCTTCATCCCCTTTAAAACGGACTATTGAAAATTCAGTTTCTACCGCTCCAGGATTTATTGAGGTTACTTTAATATTATATTTCAAAAGATCTATACGCATTGCCTGTGAAATAGCATTAACCGCAAATTTACTTGCACAGTACACATTTCCATTTTCATACACTTCTTTACCTGCTACAGAGCCTAAGTTTATGATATGGCCTTTTGACTTTTTAATGTGAGGAATCAGAGCTCTACTCGCATACAAAAGCCCATTAACATTGGTGCTCATCATTGTTTCCCAGTCTGTTATGTCAGCATCATCAAATGCATCTCTTCCAAGTGCTAAACCTGCATTGTTTATCAAAACATCAACGCTTATTTCATTGCCCAAACCGGCAACAGCATTAAACACGTCTTCTTTGTTCCTAACATCAAAACATAAAGTTTTTACATTTACACGGTATTTATCTTCAATGTCTTTTTTAACTGTTTCCAATAATTCATTTCGTCTGCCGGTAATAATAATATTGTAATTGTTCTCGGCAAATTTTTCGGCGCAGGCTTTGCCAATACCAGATGTACCACCGGTAATAAAAACTGTTTTACTCATGTTGTTTTTTGGGGTTTAATGCTCAATGTTTGCTTCTATCTAATTAAAATGACAGTACCTTTTTTAAATATTTTCTTATTTTTATAATCTGTAGCATTCGCTTGCCAAACAAACGTTCCTGGGTCTTGGATTACTCCTTTATATTTTCCATCCCACCCATCTCCAATTTTACTTGTTTTATACAACAATATTCCCCATCTGTTGTAAACAGCAAAGGACTCTAACGACTTTATACCTAAAGCTATTGGTCTAAAAAGATCATTTTTAGCATCACCACTTGGCGTAAAAGCAGAGGGAACATAAATATCAGGAGGAAGAAAAAATACTTTTACATTTATGGTATCTGTTGAAGTACAACCAATTGAGTTGGTAACTGTAAGGGTATATTTAAAATTGTTTTGAGGTAGCGCAACGGGATTGCTGATTGTAGGATTATCCAGATAAGTTGGAGGACTCCATAAATAATTGACGCTACCAGAGCCATTTAATTGCAACGGTTGCCCCAATACTACACTCGTATCTGCAGGTCCTGCATCTGCAATAATCCTTACAACATTTACCTTAAAGGTT
>JBBRPX010000028.1:0-23437 GCA_038227505.1 Chitinophagales bacterium | reverse complement strand
GCGTAATTTTTTAGAAAGGCGAACCTGTACTATTGGTGATAACAGTTTCAGCAGGCGCATGGTTAAAGATAGCTGCTATACTAAAAGCGATTACCGATGTAATAATACCGAGCATAAAAACATTGTACGCAAGCCTTATCAGTCTGTATTTTTTACCCAATACCTGTCCTAAATGAAATATATCCTGTATGATGGACGAGTACAAATAATCTGAATCTTTCATCATTGTACGCATAGCTGTTTCATAATGCTGGTACGACATTTTATGAAAATTGCCAAAGAAAAGTAAATTCGTCTTTTTATTTACTATGTCTACATCTTCAAAAGTTCCTGTATTCAATTTAGGCCTTGTAGCCAAAATTGCAATAACAATTGTTATAACAGAAAATGCAAGGAATGTAATGGTAGGGATAGTAAGGTAAGGATCTGTCGATAATTTTCTAAGCAACACAGAAAGGATAACGGAAATAATGATGGCATTTACCGATATAAGAATATTAGCCTTACTGTCTGCCATATCGCTCAACTTTATATGATTCGCTGAAGTAAGACGAAGCATAGTTTGCATACCCTTTGTTGTTCCGTCTTTTTCAGTAATCTGAACGTTTACAGGATTTTCTTTTGCCTCCAATTTGATTCCCTTTTTTATCTTTTTTATATTTTCTTTTTTCACATCATTTAATATTTCTTTACAGTAAGTTGTATAGTATTTATGATTTACCAACAGCTTTACAGTTGATTCATTAAAGGCATTTTTAGTAATCTTTGAGTCACTAAAATAGCACGCTTCTTCAAAAGCAAGCTTGTTTGTTCTTCTAAATTCATTTTTACTGCCAAACTGGTAAGTATCAGCATCACAAAGAATTTCTGAATTTAGATCCTGCGGATTTCTTGGAGCCCTGGTAGATAAAATACATTTTTCAATCTTGTTGATAATTTCATCGCTTATTTTATGTGCGATCATGAACTCTTTCATGATCTCTATACTTTTAAACTCATGATTTTCCGGTTTGTCCTGTAGATAACCAGTATCATGAAACCAGGCTGCAACATATACAACCATCATATCTTCTTCACTTAAGTTATAATGACCGGCTATCTCATTTATTTTTTTTACAACAGTTTCTGTATGCTCTAGATTATGCAGTACAAGATTTGCAGGCTGGAGTTTGTGAAACATTTCTGTTACATGAACTTCTGTTTTTTTATAAATATCATTGAATGACGACATCAAAATATTGTTAAAATGTGAGATTAAATTTAGTGCCAAATGAAAAATTAAAAAGCTTATCCTCGGGTGAAATAGCTACAGTTGCCGAGATTGCCACCAAATTAAATGGAATAAAATAAAGACCCCCGCCAAAAGAATTGTGCCATTTCTTTGAATTTTCATTATCCTGCCATACCCGTCCAAAATCTGCAAAACCCAGTAAACCTACATCGCCTGGCAATACAAAAGATTTAGATTTAAATATTTTAAATCTTAATTCTCCACTTCCGTATGCCATTCCTTTTCCTGAAAAGCGGTTCCTGCGGTAACCTCTCAGGTAATTTTGTACGCCCAAAGTTTTAGCCTGAAAAAACTCAAAGTCTTTTGCGAAAATTCTACCTCCGCCAAACCGCAACACGCCCGATACTTTACTGAGATCTGAAATGGAAGCATAGATCGTCATATCGGATTGTAAATCTGTAATAGTTTTTGAGCTGCTATTTAAACCTTTCAATGAAGTAAAACTTGTAAACCATGTAATTCCTCTTGTAGGAAAAATTTCATTGTTTATGTAATTGATATCTAGTTTAACCCTGCCTCCCAGATATTCTTTTGTTGAATATAGACTCGCAGAGTCCCTTCCAATATTTAATGGCGCAGATAAAATTCTGCTTTTATTGTCTGTAAAATCATTCCAATATCTATAGTAAGAAGGACCAACAGAAATTTGAAATATGTCATTAAATCTTTTTCTCAGAGCAAGGTTAAATGCACCATATTTATACCTTGTTCTATAATAAGTAAGTGGCAGACTTTTATCGAATTTAGATTCATTGCCATAACCAAAGAAATTAGACAATGTTGGAGTAAGTAATTCTCCATTAATTACCAAATCATTTGTTCTAACAATCTGGTTAAAAATTCCATCATACTTAACCTGAAATGCACCTTGGTTTATTGCTGCTAAAGTGCTCAGTTTTTGGAGACTTGCATAAGGATCTTTTCTAAATCCAAATTTTTTAGAGGTGAAACCAATACCTAACAAAAGTTTATCTTCTGCATTATAACCAAAGTTAATTTGTGGAAAAATGAACTTGTCATATTGAAAGCCAGTATTTTTAAAATCTAGAATTTGCGGGTTGGTGGAAAGTAATTTCTCTGTTCGGCGAGACTTTTCAATAATATTTTTTTCAGTGGAAAGATCATAAAGCGTTTTCTTAATATTACCCCCTAAATTGAAGGTATCACTGCCTTTACCGCCAACTATCCTTATTTTTATTCTTGATGATACATCATCATCAACCACAAACTTATCATCACCATTTAAACCATACAAAACCACCTCTTTTGTTTCTTTGTGAATGAATGTACGGCGATAATTTAAAGCTGTGGTATCACCATATTTATTTTTATTATATACACTTAATTTTATACCACCATTATCATTTTGAATATGAAAATACTCAGCTTCATTGCTACCCGATACGGTGACACGCTTTGCTAAAAAGTTGTAATACTTTATGGCCTGTTTTGGTAAATCATCTCTTCTGCTCATCAACTTATCGGTGGTAAATGTTGAATCAAATTGCTTTATCTCGGGCGGATATTTAGAAGAGGCATCTTTGATAACAGCGTTCGTTATGTTTAGCGCAAAACTATCTGATATTGATTTCCATTGTTCTTTACTCAATTCGTTCATAAATGTTCTATCAAAATCTTTTGCGACAAAATTGAGACCATTAATATCTTTTATTTTCGATTTAAATCCTTGCAAAAATGGCATCGAATTACTGGAAAGATATTTCAACAATATACCATTAGAATTAAAATAAGCCTGGTCTCTGTCTTTAGGAACGGGATAATAAACTTTCCCTTTCCCCGTATCCTTAGTGCCCCATCGCCACTGGTCTGCATGTCTGTCAAAATCACCAATTAGCATATCCAACAATCTTGCTCTTAATACGGCAGGCTGATCTATGTGGTGGTCGTTCTGTTTAAACAATTTATTAATGATAGAATTTGTGCTTTTTGTATCTGTTTCATCAGGCGTAGGTTGTTTTTCTTCCAACATACATACTGTATTTTTAAAAACAGGTCTGTAGTATCCAAATGCTGGATCGTCCGGCACAAAGAAAAATTTTGGATTTGCTGCAGGGACTCCTGCTGCTTTTGCAAGCACAGGAACAGTAAGCGGCGCATAAGGGTTACTTGCACTTATTACATCCACTACAATAGCCTGTCCAATAGTCCCTTTCAAATTCTCAGGAACAGCTTTTTCAGGATCCTTTTCTATTGTGCGCAGTGTCCATTCCTTACCATTCTTATCTTCTAGTTTTAGAGATTTTGTTTGCTTACCGCCACCTATTCCTTTTATAATAAAGCCTCCTTGTTCTTTTCGTAAATTAAAAACTTTAAACTGCACGGGCGTATTCCATTCTCTTCTATAGTTATCACCAAGCAACGCATCATTAATTTTTTTATCTTTTTTATATTTATCGCTTGCGGAAATAATTACACTATCCTTAAATACAAAATCAGGTTCTCTTAAAGTATCTGAAATGCCTTTGAGTTCCTTCACCTTCGAAAAATCGAGAATATTTTCAGTATATGCTTGTTTTACATTATCGCCATCTACATTATAAAAAGTTGATCTGACAGATTTGTTTTTTAAAACATCAAGCGTCACGAAACCATAATCTCCCGATGCAAAAACGGTATTCCTACTTTTAGATACACGGGAATTTTTACTGCCGCTACCACTAACAATATTTATATAATTGGTATCTTTTATTAGCTGTAAAGTATGCTCATGTCCACTTACAAAAATCACATTTTTGTGTCCTTTTACAACGCTTTCAAAAGCAGTTATCATTTCCTGATAAAGCGGATGTTTTAGGTCTTGCGCTGTACCAAATACTGCTCTTGTTAAAGGATAAGCCGAACCAATAACCGGCAGTGGTAAATAAAGTTTTTTATTGACATCAGTAAAAGGAAAAATATGTTGCTTTAGGGTAAAATAACCGCCGTGTGGGCCATAGCTTCTGATAGGATGGTGCATGGCAAAAATGACAAATTTCTTGTCATTTTTTTCCATGATGTCTTGAAGCTGTGTAATTACTTCTGCCTTTGTTTTGTAAGGGCAATCAGATTCCACACCTGGTTTCTCAAATTCCTGTAACCACCATTGAGAATCTACCATCACAAGTGTTACATCGTCATTTATTTTTTCTTCAACGGGTCCTGGGCACCCATTTCTTGGCAATTGTCTTATGTATTTATTTCCTAACACATCTATATAATTTTGTACCCTTAAAATTGATTGATAACCAATTCTAGATCCATTTGCCCAGTCGTGATTGCCGGGAATAAAAAAAACATTTACCGGCGCTTTGCCGGCAATTTCAATTTGCGAATCCAATGGTGCTTTTGCAATTTGGTAGGTTGGTAAAGTGTTATCAGGCAACCCTACTTTGTATAAATTGTCTCCCAAATAAACAATAGTGGTCTTACTGTCCATAGGAACTAATTTTCTTGCGGCATTTATAACCGGCGACCTTCCGTTAACAAGCTGACCTGCATCTCCTATTAAAACAATTCTTGCCTGCACACTGTCATTGTCTTTTTGAGTTTGTGCATGTAAGCCTGGAATGCGGATAAATAGTATTAAAATAAAAAGTAACTTCCTGATCATTTATTCTTTTTTTTGTTTTTTAAAAGTAAGAGTGTTGCATAGCCTTCAGCATTAACTTCATTGGATATTATTAAATCTCCATCTGACGTAAATGCCATGCCTTCGGGTTGTTTATATATTACTGGATTAAGCTTTATAAGATCTTTTATTTTGCCCTGCCCATCTTCTATAAAAATAAATTTATTGCCAGAGCATAAAACATATAATTCTTTTGTTATAGGGTTTATTGCTGCAGCAGAAGGCTTTATTTTTTCTTTTTTACTTCCAATTTTTTGAAACAATTGTGCTGTTTCTATCGTTTTATACTTGAAAAAATGGCTTGCCGAATCGTCGTAAAAAAAAGAAGAAACAATACTATCTTTATCATCCTCACATTCTTTACATAAAATAATTAATTTATTGCTGTCAGCCGAATAATACATGGATTCAAACTCATTTATTTTATTTTCAGCGTTTGGAAAATCAGCTTTTACAACAGCAATTTTATCACCTATAAAATTAATTTTGTCAATATCCCCGTTGCTCACCATCACGTAAAAGCTGCTGTCCTTATAAACTATATCTTCAAAATCTCGCTGTTTGTCAAATCTCCATTCTTTTACGTTTGTCGGATCATTTAGTGGTATTTTAAACAAGATTCCATCTTCGTCTATTATTGCGAAAACACTTGTATCTTTTGGGTAGTAAGCTAAACCTGAAATTTCATCTAGTGCCTGTGGTAAATTAATTATTTTAGGCTGGGCAAAATCATAAGTATCTGTATTATTAAATTTTTCTTTTTGTGCTTTGCTATTACAACCAAAAAAACCTACCGAAACAGACGCAATTAAAAAAGTTAGTTTAAATTTAAAAAGGTTCGTCATTTGGTTCATTTTCTGCTTTGCCTAAAACCAACAAACATGCCAACACATTTTATGGCTTTGGGGAATAGACGGGATATGTTTTTAAACTGAAATTTTATCAAATGGGCAATAGATTACTCATTTAATCTATAAATCCCCATTGGGTTTTTAAATTATTAAAAGCTGCGGGGGCTAATTTAATATTATCAAAATGCCCGGCAATTTTTTTCTGTCTATAGGCCTCATAAAGTGAAACAGCGCATGCTACTGATATGTTTAAAGATTTTATAATACCAACCTGTGGTATTATAAAATTACCATCAGCCATACCAATAATGTCTTCACTTACACCACTGTGTTCGTTGCCAAATACGAGTGCTACCGATTCAGTAAGGTCTAACTCATAAAGGTCCGCAGCATCTGTACTTAAATGAGTGGTGTAAATTTTTGAAAAGTTTTTTCGGAGAGCAATAAAACATTCTTCGGCATCTGTAAATTGGTGTACAGTAAGCCACTTTGCAGCGCTTGATGAGCTTTTGGCACTCCACATTTCGTGAAGACCAATTTTTGTATTTAGAATATATACATCTTGAACGCCTACAGCATCACAGGTGCGCATTACTGCAGATATATTATGTGGGTCGCTCACGTTTTCCAGCACTATTGTGAGCCCGGGTTGGCGCTTGGCAAGTACATTGGTCAGTCTTTCGGTCCTTTCATGAGTCATAACGGCGAAAATACGAATTTAATTATCCCTATAAAACATACAAATAATTTTTATAATGCTCATTCCCCGTCTACCTTATCATCCATGGTTTTTCCGGCTACGATAGACGTTGCAATGTTGAAAAGTCGAAACAATTTGAGTTGTTAGTATCCTGGTATTTACATTTCTCTTGTTTGAAAATAAGTAAGGATATTTTTTCATCATCAGGTCCATGTTATAATTATGCTTTTGCCCACACCTCCATAACTGCTTTAAAAACGAATTTGCTCAATTTATAAAAATAAAAAAAGCTATCATTTTGATAGCTTTTTAATATATTCTAACAAACTGATTATTTCACCCTAATAACTGGTCGTAGCATGTAAGCACCAGATCCATTTTGACTAACGGACATTGCTGCATCAAAATCCAATAACAGAGGGTTTATCCCTGCTGCAAGTTTTTTACTGAATTTTATTTTTAAGCCAGATTCGCTACCACTTGGTATCGTTAACGGATAAACAACCCCGTTATTTTTTACGGTATTATTGGTTCCCAATATTAGTCGTATTTCTTTAATCTGTTTTTCAGGTACTACACCACTAGCTAGTAAAGTATCAACACCATTTTGTAAGGAAAGTAAATTGTAAATACCTCCTGATGTACTTAAATTAACCCAGTTTAATGTTGAATCATTTGCATCATCTCTGTATTTGATACTTACAGCTTTCACATCCACATTAACTTCTTGTAGTGCAGTTGGTGCATCTGTTAGTCTTACCTGCAAAGTTGAAGGAGATTCATTATCGCTTTTTGAACATGATGAATATCCGAAAATACTAAGGGCGGCAATTGCCAAAGGCAACATTTTCATTTTCATAATATATATTTTTACTGCTGTTAAAAAAAATGATGCCACAAAAGATTTTTTCGTTTAGTGTAGTCACATTCCTGAAAAGTTTATGCTTATCTGATATATTTTTAACTTCGTATTTACTGTAAATTATATAGTTCTTTTTGTTTTAAGGCTTGATAGTTGTAACTTATTGTACTATAAATTATTTCCCACTTTAAAAATATTTCATTCTGCATCAATCCTATCTTTTCTTATTATGAATGAAATTAATTACAAAACGCTCATTGAGCAATTACCTGTTTCACAAGTAATTCTTGATACCGATTTAAAAATCGTTGCCGCATCTAATTTGTTTTTGACTACTACAAAAAACAGCTTAGACGATATTTTAGGTAAAGATATTTTTACGATTTATAACCCCGGCGCCCACGACTCATCAGAGGCAAAAAGACTCAAAGGTTCTTTAAATAATGTATTGCAAAATAAAATAAAAGATACGCTCACTATTGAAAAATATGATTTACAAAAGCATCATAAAATCGGCAATAATGTTGAACAAAAATATTGGCATTTAACAAACGCTCCTATTTTTGACGAAGCCAACAATGTAAAATATATAGTGCAGGTAATAGAAGAAATTTCAAATGATAATAGTCGTTCAGAAAAACAGGATGCACATGAAAAAATTGTTCACATTGAAGAAACTAACGATCGGTATTACAAATTGCTAATGGATTCTCATTTTGCATTTTGTATTATGAAGGGCAACGATTTGGTATTAACGCTCGCCAACGATTTAATGAAAGCATTTTTGGGTAAAGGGGAAAACATAGAAGACAAAATGCTGTTAGAAATCTTACCTGAAATGATAGACCAGCCTTTTCCTGAAATGATAAGGAATGTTTTAAAGAGCGGTAAGCCTCTTCATTTAAATGAAATTGTTGCTAAAATTAACTACGACGGTATTTTACAAGATAAATATTTTAATGTTGTTTACCAGCCCTATTACGAACTAGACCAAACAATAACAGGTGTTACATGCATTGCTTATGAGGTTACAGAAATGGTGATGGCAAGAAAAAAAATTCAGGATAGCGAACTGTTTAGCCGCTCAATATTAGAAAATAGCCCTGATTGTATAAAGATTATTGATGAACATGGCAGGATTGAATTTATGAACGACAAGGGCCTAAGTCTCTTAGGGATTGATGACTTTGATGATGCAAAAAATAAGTATTGGTGGGATTTATGGGAGGAGGACGATAAGCCAATGATTAAAGATGCAGTTTCAAAAGCATTTGCAAAAGAGAAGGTACATTTTCAGGCAAGCTGCAATACCATAAAGGGTAATATTAAATGGTGGGATGTAATTGTGTTGCCGCTGCAGATAAATACAGGAACACAAAAAATTGAAAAGCTTCTTACCGTATCCCGAGATATTACTGATTATAAAATAGCTAATTTAAAAATTGTTGAGAGCGAACATAAATACAGGCAACTTATATATTCATCTCCCTTTTTAATAGCTATTTTAAAAGGTAACAATTATGTTGTTGAAATTGCGAATGATCCTATTTTAGAAGTCTGGGGAAAAGGTTTAGATGATGCTGTAATTGGTAAATCGCTGCTTGTAGTTTTACCTGAAATTGTGGAGCAGGGTTTTGGAAATATATTGAATGATGTTTTTACTTCAGGCAAATCGTTTGAGGCAATAGAAATGCCGGTCAGTTTGTTACGAAACGGAGTATTGGAATTATTGTACTTCTCATTTGTATTTCAGGCACAAATAAATTTAGATGGCACAATAGAAGGTATTTCAGTTTTAGGCCATGAAGTAACTCCGCAAGCAATTATCAATAAAAAAATAAAAGCCAGCGAAGAACAATTTAGGTTATTGGTGCAACAGGCACCGGTTGCAATGTGTGTGCTGCTAAGCAAAAATTATGTTGTTGAAACTGTTAACGAAACTATGGCGCAGTTGTTGAAAAGATCGATAACAGAAGTAGTTGATAAACCTATTTTCGATGTTTTAACTGAAGCCAGAGATCAGGGTTTCAGAGAATTACTGGACAATGTTTATGACACTGGAATTCCTTTTGTAGCAGAAGAATTACCAATGAATCTATTAAAAAATGGAACACCTGAAAATTCATTTGTAAAATTTGTTTACGAGCCTCTTAGGGACACAGACCGATCTATTAAAGGCGTTATGGCAATTGCCATTGATATTACCGAGCAGGTAGTTACACGTAAAAAAATTGAGGAGAGCGAAAAGCATTTTAGGCAATTGGCAGATATGATGCCTGCTAAAATCAGTAATGCTGACGGAGATGGAAATTTGCTTTATTTTAATAAAAAATGGCTCGATTATACAGGTAAAAGTTTTGAAGAAATAAAAGATCTCGGTTACCACAACATCATGCACCGTGATGAGCTGGAAGAATTTGCGACAAAGTTTTTGTATGCTAATGAAACTAAAACGCAGCTTAAAATGGAAATGCGTTTTTTAGATAAGCTGGGTGAATATAGATGGCATTTAAACATTGCCACACCCATTATGAACGAAGATGGGAATATCGGCATGTGGGTTGGTTCGACCACTGAAATACATGAGCAGATCACCCAAAAAGAATTATTGAAAAACGCTGTGAAAGAAAGAACCATTGAGCTGGAAATTGCCAACAAAAAACTTTTACATCAAAATACAGAAAAAGAAAAAATTGCTGTAGAATTAATAAGTTTAAATAAAGAGTTGCACTCCTTTACCTACGTTGCCAGCCACGACCTTCAGGAGCCACTCAGAAAAATAAAACTTTTTGCCGAAAGGATTACAGCATCAGAAAATGAAAAATTATCTGATGCTGGCAAAGATTATTTTAAACGCATACAAAAAGCAATTGATCGTATGCAACAGTTGATAGAGGATTTGCTTACTTTTTCAAAAACAAGCACTGCTGATAGAAAACTTGTTTCTACCGATTTAAAAATTATTATAGATGAAGTAAAAGATGAGCTAAAGGAAGCCATAGAAGAAAAAAATGCACGAATAGAAATTGGGCAAATGTGCATTGCAGATATCATTGTATTTCAGTTTAGGCAGTTAATGCACAACCTAATAAGCAATGCCATTAAATTTTCGGTACCGGGCATAGCACCACATATTATTATTAACAGCCGCATTGTTAAGGGGAACGAATTGCAAAACGAAAATCTTATATCTCAAAAAATGTATTGCCACATTTCAGTAACTGACAATGGTATTGGCTTTGAGCCCGAATACAGCAAACGCATTTTTGAAGTTTTTCAAAAATTACATGGTAAAGAAGAATACAAAGGCACAGGTATTGGTTTGGCCATTGTAAAAAAAATAGTGGAAAACCACAATGGAATTATAACCGCAACCAGTAATTTAAGCAAGGGTGCAACTTTTGATATTTACCTGCCTGTTATAAAATGAATTGATCATTTTATTTTTTAGCTTTTGTTACAACACAAAATTTTTCCTAGTTGGAGAATAGTGTTCGTTTTCTGTAACAAAGCACAGGGCTTTTTCAATCAACTTTCTAACATTGGTAAACTCTGCCGGTTTTTTAATGTAAAAATTTGCGCCCATATCGTATAAAACATCAGCAACAAATTCTTCGTAACAAGTAGAGTAAATAACGATCGGTATTTTATCCAGTCTTTTAGATTCTTTCATTTCCAGCAAACAATCGTACCCGTTTTTACCAATCATATTTATATCTAGGAAAATAACATGAGGCCATGTTGCATTTTGGTCGGCTAATAATTCAAATAATCCATCGCCACTGGAAACCCTTTCTAAATGCGTTCTAAAGACCTGGTGTTCCAAGGCGCTTTTAAAAATCAAATAGTCGTCTCTATCGTCATCAACCAACAGTACATTTACTATAGGCGGAGCAATATCAACTATGGTGTAGCTCATATTCAAAAGTAGACGATTTTAAACAGGTTTATTTCTATATATTTTAGACGGTAGATTTAGATATCTACTTTATGTTATTTAATTAGAACATTCTTAACTAGAATTGTGAATCTATGTTTAGAGTCGAAATAGCTTCCTTAGCTTGAGGCAACCAAAAGAAAATTCAGCCTCTTAAACCTATAAAGTTTGAAAAAATTAATACGTTTTATACCTTTCGTTAAGGGGTATAATTAGGAGATTCACATTTTTGCCAGTATTCAACAATAGTTTTTACCATGTCTCTTAAATGGTCAAAATTATGGGGCTTAATAAAAAATCCTTAATAGATTTTGAGTAAGCATCAATTACATGTTCCTGTTCAGCACTTGTGGTAAAAAATAAGTAGGGAATAGTCTTTAAGCGGATATTCTCATTTTCAATAATTTGCTTACGTAGTTCAAAGCCATTTAATTTGGGCATGTTTATTTTAGAAAAAACAATGAAGGGCTCGCTGGCATTCTCCGTTAAATAAGCAAGCGCCTACCGCCCATCATTGAAAAAAAAAATTTTATTGGGGTAATTAAGTTCTTTAAACAAAGCCGAAAAAATTGTTCGGTCATCTGGGTCATCCTCAACAATTACAATTACGCCGTATTTGTTCATGTTAGTTTATTTTAAAATTTTTATTTGCGAATACACAAACTGAATGCTTTGCATTTGGAGCAGCCAAAACAAAAAAAGGAAAATATTATTAAAAGAAATCTAAAGCTTAAAAAACCCCTTGTTTGAATTTTATGGTACAAAGCACTTAAATTTAAAAGCCTTAAAACCCTTATAAGTTTTCTAACATAAATTGAAGTTAGTCACTCTCTATTGCCTTGTTCAAAAAATCAACCAATGGTTTTACGTTCTTAAAAATGGTAATGATATTTTCTTTAATACCCGGAAGCATAATCTCTTTGTCTGTTATCTTTTCTTTTATGCAAAATCCTTTCATTTTTACAAACTCACTTGCGGGGTTATTTTCTTCATAGCCTTTTGGCACTTTAGCTAAAACACCCACACTTTGAATACCACTTGGAAAAGTCTTTTTAAATCCCCTGTCATTTACCATTGTTGTCCATTCTTCAAAAGCATAGTCAATTTCCTGTCTAACTTTTTTAAGCTGTTCAGGTTGGGGGTTCCAAATGCCACCGGCAACAAAACAATTATCGAACTCAATATGCAAATAATAAAAAGCTGAAGCGCTGTTCTTTCCCTTTTTGTTTAATATAATAATCATTTTTATAAGGGGTTTTGTCTTTTGCAAACCGCAGATCTCTGTTTAACCTCGTTATACAACTTTTGGATTTTAGGTCTGCATTTAAAATTGTTTTGTCAAAAACTGCCACGTCTTTTATTAATTGTTCTGAGAGCATAAGAATGTCGTTTTTTTTGCAGACTCATACTTTTTCCTGTTTTCATCGAGCCATTCTTTTGAATTGTTGCTTTTTAAAGCTTTTAAAAAATTTAGAGTGTCTTTATGTATCATTTTATTTTTCTTTTTTTATTTAATTCTTTGTGCAAAGATGTACCTGATTAAATCAGAACATTAAAAAGGAATGCTAGAGATATTGCTCATTATGTTATTAACAAAGAAAGAATTCATAAGTTTTCTATTTCTTCAGCTAATCAACAATAAGTAATTTGCTTTTTTATCAATAAACTCTCGACATTTTTAATTTAATCTCTTGCTTCTTCTATATGTAATTTTTCAGGTTCAGAAAGTATATATGCTTCAGCATTATTAATTTCAGCAGCTAAAAACGAGTCGCTTCTTCAGGCGGTTCTATATCATCAATTCTGCGAATTTTTGCAACCAATATTTCCTGCAATTCAAAGTTTGACTTATAGTTAAATTTTCAAATTTAAAAAATATTATAAAAAAATTTATAACAAACCAGTCGAAAGACTCTCCATTTTACCATAGCTTTTCTGCCCAAGGCACCGCGGGATTTGCCTACAGGCATGCAGGTTAAAGTGGAAAACCCGAACAACTGCTGCACAAAGGCCTTCGGCACAATGCCCCCAAACCTTTTTGCCTTTCATAAAAATGAATAGGGCGTATTTGTATTAATCATTAAATTTAGCTTTCAAAACAGCTTACATGAAAAAAATATTTTTACCGGCCATGCTTTGCAGCTTTTTATTTGCCTGCAATACCAAAACAGCCAACAACACAACATCAGATAATAGTAAAGGCAGCAAGCCAGATATACTGGCTGCAAACATTGACAGCACCGTAAAACCTGGCGACGATTTCTTTATGTACGCCAATGGCGGGTGGATTAAACGCACACCAATACCTGATGCTGAAAGCGGCTGGGGAATTGGCAATATGGTGCAGGATGATATTTACAATAAACTTAAAAAAATAAATGAAGATGCAGTTGTTGCAAAAGCTGTAAAGGGCACAATTACACAAAAAATAGGTGACTTTTGGAAGAGCGGAATGGATTCTGCTGCAATTGAAACTGCAGGCCTGTCGCCACTTGCAGAAGATATGAAAAAGATTGATGCAGTTGTTACAGCAGACGATATTATTGCTGTTGGAGCTGGGTTTCAGAACAAAGGTATTGGGTGTTTATTTAATATGGGCATCGGGCAAGATGATAAGAACAGCGAAGTAATGGCGGTAAATTTTAACCAGGGTGGGCTTGGCCTGCCAAACCGTGATTATTATTTTAATACGGACGAAAGAACTTTAAAAGTAAAGGCTGCATACAAAGATTATATGCTCAAAACATTTAAACAGATTGACAGTGCTACCGCTGCAAAAAATGCAGAAGATGTTTTTACGCTGGAAACGAAACTTGCCAAGGCCAGCAGAAAATTAGCTGACCTGCGTGACCCTTATAAAAATTATAATAAAATGAACCGTGCCGGGCTTGGTAAAATTGCACCTTCTGTAAACTGGAATGCTTATGCAAAATTATCGGGTACAGATAAAGTTGATTCTGTTATTGTTGGCCAACCTGAATTTTATACAACATTTAGCAACGAACTAAAAGCTACGCCAATAAGTGTGTGGAAGAATTATTTAAAACTAAAACTCGTAACATCAGCAGCAGCTTACCTAGATTCAAAAACATTTAACAACCGCTTTGAATACAGCAAAACATTATCTGGCGCTACCAAACCAAAAGACAGATGGAAGCGTGTATTAGACGCTGAAGAAAACGCCATTGGAGAAGCGTTGGGGCAGCTTTTTGTAAAAGAATATTTTAGCGAAACTGCTAAAAAAAGATACGATGGCATAGTTGAGAATATTCGTACTGCCTACAAAGAACGCATTGCAAAACTTACATGGATGAGTGACAGCACCAAAACAAAAGCATACCAAAAACTAGCTTCCATATCTAAAAAGGTAGGCTATCCTGATAAGTGGAAAGACTTTAGCAGCCTAGCTATAGAAGATGGTCCATGGGTATTAAATGTGCAGCGTGCAGCAGCATGGTGGCATAATTATATGGTAAATAAACTTGGTAAACCTGTTGATAGAACTGAATGGGGAATGACCCCACAAACTTACAATGCATATTATAACCCAAGTAACAACGAAATTGTATTGCCTGCGGGAATTTTTGCAGTACCGGGTTATAGAGATGAAGAATTGGATGATGCATTGGTATATGGATATGCCGCAGCATCTACCGTTGGGCACGAAATTACTCATGGCTTTGATGACCAAGGGCGACAATATGATGATAAAGGAAATTTAAAAGACTGGTGGAATAAAAAAGATGGCGAGGAATTTTCAAAAAGAGCAAAATTAATTATAAACCAGTTCAACGAATTTAGCCCGGTAGATACATTGCATATAAATGGAAGTGCTACGCAGGGAGAAAACATTGCTGACCTAGGTGGTATTTTATTAGGATTGGATGCTTTTAAAAAGACCGATGCCTACAAGAAGAATGAAAAAATAGCTGGGCTTACCCAATTGCAGCGTTACTTTTTAGGTTATGCTTTAGGTTGGTTATATACTGAACGCAAAGAAAGACTTGCAAATCAGGTTATGACAGATGTGCACTCCCCATCAAAGGAAAGAGTAAATGGACCATTTGTAAATGTCCCTGAATTTTACGAGGCATTCGGCATTAAGCCTGGCGATAAAATGTATAGACCAGATAGTTTAAGAGTAAACATTTGGTAGATAATAATTAAGCAAAAAAAGAGGAAGTCTCATAACTAAATGATGGCTCTCAGATTTGCTGAAACGACACTCGTTCTCCAATAGAAATCCGAATAAAAAGAGGCTGTCTAATACTTACGAGACAGCCTCTTTTTGTTTAGATAACGAGATGGAAAATTTTATTTTACTTAAACTCTTTTGCAACTCTGCGAAAACTTCCCACGACTCTGTGGTTAAACCGAAACTTCTTTTAAATATTCATAAATATCTTTCCAATTATGAGTTGCAACTACCACCCAATTTGCCCGTAATTCTTCCATAGAATCGGTCAATTCACTTTGTCCTCTAAGGTTTTCAGGATTAATAAAAACCGCTTTGCATCCCATATTTTTTGCAAACTGAACATCGGTTATCCTATCTCCAATAACAAATGAATTTTTAATATCTGCATTTTTATCATCTAAATATTTTATCATTCTCCCAATGCGTGGTTTGCGCAGTGGAGAGTTTTCTTCGGGTAAAGAATCATCAATAATAATATCCGAAAAAATAATGTCTTCATTTTTAAAAACCTCCAACATAAAATTTTGTGTGGGATAAAAGAGCTCTGTGGGGTACATGGGAGAATGTAACCCATTTTGATTTGTAACCATTACTAGTTTGTAGGGCAACTCTCGTGCAATTTTACCCATCCAGGTTATTACATGCGGGTAAAAATGTAATTTCTCATAACTGTCTACCTGTCCGCCAGGCGGAGGACTTTGTAACAAAGTACCATCCCTATCAATAAATAAATATTTCTGCATTTTAAATTTTAAATGTGGCGCAAAATAAAGAAAATAATTTTTACAGTTATGTAGATAAGTAATAAGTCTTTTTGGCGTTTATCACCACGCTCCCATTTCTATCCCTAAACCATAGCCATTGGTATAAATAATTTTACCATCCTTAAACGTTACGCCTGTTGCAATATCTTCCGCCAACAACAAAGGTCCATCCATATCTACATGATCTACAAGTGGTGCAAGTTGTGCAATTGCAGCCGTACCAACCGATGATTCGTTCATGCAACCGATCATAACCTGTAAACCAAGTTGCCTTGCTTGATCTATCATTCTTTTTGCAGGAGTTATACCACTGCATTTGGTAAGTTTAATATTTATGCCATGAAAATGATTGTGGCATTTCGGCACGTCGTGTTCGCTCACGCAAGCTTCATCTGCAAATAAAGGCAACGTCGCATTTTCGTACAATATTTTCATGCCTGCCCAATCATCTTTTGGTAAAGGTTGTTCAACCATTTCAACACCAAATTCTTTCAATAAAGGTATTTTTTTCATGGCTTGCTCAAGGCTCCATGCTGCATTTGCATCTACTCTAAAAATAGCATCAGTATGTTTTCTTAATTCAGCAACCATCTCAACATCTCCATCAAACCCAACTTTTATTTTATAAATAGGCCACGGCTTTTCAGTCATTTTTTTTACCATCATCTCCACATTGTCTATTCCAATAGTGTAATCAGTTAATGGTGAATTTGCTGTATCTAATTTCCATAATTCGTGCAACTGCTGGCGTTTCATTTTACCATAAATATCGCAAGCTGCCATATCAAGTGCACAAACTAAAAATGGATTTTTAGGCAATAGATGATGCAGATAGTGCCAATAACGTTCAGGGTCACTTAAAGAAAATTTTTCTATAAAAACTTTTTTCTCTTCAATATCGGCAATCATTTTTTCAACAGTAATATCGTAATAATTTATGGCAGGCGCTTCACCATAACCAACCTGCCCAAAATAATCTAACCTAACAATTAGCGACGGTTGGTGCGTTTTGGTACCCTTAGAAATTGTAAATGGGTATTTAAAAGGCAGGTCTATTTTTTTATAAGATACTTTAATCATTAATTAAATGTTTTGTTATGGATGTATGCTAAATTATCTGCCGTTTTCTTTGATCATTTCTTTTAGTTGAAAATTTAAACTATTTGCCTGCATCAATTCTTTAATAGTTAAATGCATCCTGTAATTCCATACCTGATTTGGGTTTGCGGGATCGTTAATTCTTTCTTCGGCAGGAATTGCTCTTCTTACATTCCCATCTATCGCCATTAAATCTTGCAACAAAAATACACTCCACATTGCCGGTGATTGTAAATGAAGTTCTATTATTTTTTTACAAACCCATGGTTCGCAGAAATAAGGTGCAGCTCCCGGTTCTTTTAAATTTGTATTAAAAAAAAATTGCGCAGTAACCTTATTTTGTTCCCACCACAATCTGATTGGCGCCATATCATGCGTAGCAGGCATTACAACACATGGATATTTTGCAATTCGAGTATCTGAAAAATATTCATTGCCGCTTTTCGGCATTTGTTGTATTTGCAAAGAAAGAATATCAAGGTCAGTTAAAACTTTTTCGGTGAATGGCGGAACCATTCCTAAATCTTCTGCGCACAACATCATTTTAGAAGATTTTGCCAGCATAGAAAGTGTTGCAGTTCCTTCTTTTTCCCAAAGTTCATTTTGATTTTCAAAGAAATATCGGTTGTATAAATTGTTGAGTATATTTTTTTGTTCTTCTTCTAGTTGTTGAAAAGAATATGTTTGCTGCATATTAATACGGAAATGATACGCATCAAACGCAGTAGGATCTTTTAGTAAAATAACATTTGAAACAATATTGAAAAGATCCTGTTTGTAACGTAAATAAGTAGGATTACTTTTTAAATAAGCAGCAATTTTTAGCTGGTCGTTGAATTGATCCTTTAAATTTAACCGGCTAAAAAATATTTCTTTAATCGCTTCCACATCACCTTTAAAAATTTCTAAAAGAAAATCTTCTGTTATAAAAGGGTTACACAATCGTAATTCATCAAAAACCAGTGGGTCAAAATTTAATTTAGTTAAAGAAATAGCAGGCACAAAAATACCCATCGAACCATCCACCTGGCTTTGCGGAATACTCCATATTCTAAACAGTCCGAGTACATGATCAATTCTTAGCGCATCAAAATAATTCTCCAAACTTTTCATTCTCTTTATAAACCATGCGAAACCATCTTCCCGCATTTTCTCAATATTGTATGTAGGGAATTGCCAGTTCTGTCCAATGCCCGAAAATGCATCAGGTGGTGCACCAGCCTGCATGTTCATGTGAAATAGTTGAGGATTTACCCATGCGTCAACACTATGCTTTGCAATACCAATTGGCAGATCAGCTTTTAAAATTACTTTGTTTTTATGTGCATATTTGCTAACCTCTTTTAACTGTAAATGCAATTGGTATTGTACGAAATACCAAAATAGAATATCCTGAAAATGATTACCCGCCGGCTCTACGAATGCCAATATTTTTTCAACATTATAAAATTCATAATCTTCCCATTTGGAGGTATCTACAGTTTGGTATTCATCTCTCAACACACAAAATGCCGCATAAGGAATAAGCCATTCATATGACTCTTCATAAAACTTTTGCCAATTTTTATCTTTTAAAAAATTACTATTTGCAAGATGAAAGATTTTTTTTATGACAGAAAGTTTAAGATTTACCACAGCGGTAAAATCACAAAGGACAAAATCATTTAACCTTTTAATTTCCTCTTTTTCCTTTTCTAAAATGCTTATGCTTGAATCAATTATTAACTGATTGATGTTTAAGTAAAGCGGATTTAATGCAAACGAAGAGATAGCTGAATAGGGATAAGAATCTTTTTCAGTAAAAGTTGCAATAGTGTCATTTACGGGCAACAGTTGAATCATTTTTATTCCAACTGAGGAGCTATAGTCAACTAACTTTTTTATCGAATTAAAATCTCCGCTTCCCCACGTTTCGTTCGTTCGCAAACTAAATACGGGTGTATTAATTCCTGTACCTTTCCATAAATAATCTTTACAATCGGGTTTAGAACTTATCATCGTTAAAACATTGTCGTCGGTAGGCTTTTCAAGAAGCTTGTTTGCTCCTTTCTCATAATCAACGATGCATTTTTTTTCAACATCAAAAAATGCAATTTTATACTCAATAGGAAACACTTCTTTTGAAAAGTCAAATTTTAAAATACTTTTATTTTTTTTCGTCTTTGCAAATAAAACAGGATGTTGATTGTTGAAAAGATTGAGTTGTTTTGAACTTCCTGTTAAACAAAGAAAAATCTTCTCTTGTAACAGAGGGTAAAAGACTTTAAATATATGAGTTGCCTTTTTACTCTTACAAAAACTTGCCGGCTCAACATTTATGGGTTTAAAGACTTTATTAAAAGGTTTTGATTTTCTTACATCAATAATAAATGTTAATGACTTTTTTCTGTGTATTATTTCAATCGATTTTGATTTGATTTTTCTTCGGTTTATAATTCCGTTAAACAATACCACCGTCTCTTCCGACCGGTTTTCATTTCTAACTAAAATTTGATAAACAATTTTCTTTGAAAAGTTTTCGGTATCTAAAAGCATTTGTCCTGCCCAAGTTTTTTCATTTTTATATTCGAGTTCAAAAGAAACTAAAATCTCTTTTTTTTCTTTATAAAGTGTCACGAAAACTGTTTCTCCGGGTTTAGAATTATATGCTGTTGTAAAATGAAGCTGCATTAAGTATTTTTTTACAATGTATGTACAAAAGGTAAGAAGATTCACATCAAAGTTTTTCAAAAAAATACCGCTTTATATCTATTCTGGTTTTATATTTGCAAAAACTTTTACAAATGGAAACAGCAAAAAAATCAAGGGGCATTTATTGGATACTTTTTTTAATCTCTATTGGGGCATTTTTTGGCGTTTATGCTGTTGGCGGCGGATACTGTTCCTTAATACTTCCATTTAATGTTACGTTTTTTGCAATGGCATTAGATCTAATATAGAAAACCATTTAAATATATTCAAAAACGCTGCATTAACTGCGGCGTTTTTTTATGAATTATATTTTAAACCAGCTCATTATCTATACCAAATTTAAAATCATACCAATAAAAAACGCCATACAAATTGTATGGCGTTTTTTGAACAATATTGTAATTTTTATTTCACTTCTTCAAACTCCGCATCAGTCACATTTTCGGCATCAGCACCGCTTTGAGGCTGTTCAGCATTTTGTGGTTGCTCAGCACCAGGTTGTGCCCCTGCTTGCGTATCCTTATACATATCTTCACTTGCAGTTGCCCAAGCAGCATTCATTTCTGTAGTTGCTGTGTCAATTTGCGCAAGATCTTGAGATTTGTGTGCAGCTTTCAATTTTTCCAAAGCGGCTTCAATAGGCGCTTTCTTCTCAACAGGAATTTTTTCTCCGTATTCCTTTAATTGCTTTTCTGTTTGGAAAATTAAACTGTCAGCCTGGTTTATTTTATCAACCTTCTCTCTCTCTATTTTATCACCTGCTTCATTTGCCTTTGCTTCATTTTTCATTTTTTCAATTTCCTCTTTACTTAAGCCACTACCTGCTTCAATTTTAATTTTTTGCTCTTTTCCTGTGCCCTTGTCTTTTGCGCTTACATGTAAGATACCGTTTGCATCAATATCAAAAGTTACTTCAATTTGAGGTACGCCACGTGGAGCAGGCGGAATATCTGCCAGGTTAAATTTACCAAGACTTTTGTTTTGTGTACTCATAGGTCTTTCGCCTTGCAATACATGTATTTCAACACCCGGTTGGTTATCTGCAGCGGTACTAAATGTTTCAGATTTTTTCGTTGGGATAGTTGTGTTGCTTTCAATCAACCTCGTCATTACGCCACCCATTGTTTCAATACCAAGACTAAGCGGAGTAACATCCAATAACAAGACATCTTTAATATCGCCGCTTAAAACTGCACCCTGTATTGCTGCACCAATTGCAACTACTTCATCGGGATTTACGCTTCTATTTGCTTTTTTACCAAAATATTTTTCTACAAGTTCCTGTACTTTAGGTATACGTGAACTACCACCTACCAATATCACTTCGTCAATTTGAGAAACAGACATTCCTGCATCTTTCAACGCAGCTTCGCAAGGCTTCAAGCAACGGTCAAATAACTTGTCAGCTAAAGATTCAAACTTTGCACGTGTAAGTTTCTTAACGAGGTGCTTAGGTACTCCATCAACTGCAGTAACGTAAGGCAAATTAATTTCAGTTTCTGTACTGCTAGATAATTCAACTTTTGCTTTTTCAGCAGCTTCTTTTAAACGCTGTAATGCCATAGGGTCTTTGCGTAAGTCAATAGCTTCATCAGCTTTAAACTCATCTGCTAACCAGTCCATAATTACTTTATCAAAATCATCGCCACCTAAATGGGTATCACCATTAGTAGATTTTACTTCAAAAACACCATCACCCAATACAAGCACAGAAATATCAAAAGTACCACCACCAAGGTCAAACACAGCTATTTTCTGGTCTTGTCCTTTTTTATCTAATCCATAAGCAAGTGCAGCAGCAGTTGGTTCGTTTACAATTCTACGAACAGTTAAACCCGCAATCTCGCCGGCTTCTTTCGTTGCTTGTCTTTGAGCATCGTTAAAGTACGCAGGTACTGTAATCACTGCTTCTGTAACTTCAGTACCAAGATAATCTTCTGCAGTCTTCTTCATTTTCTGCAACACCATCGCACTAATTTCCTGCGGCGTGTACATTCTGCCATCTATATCAATTCTAACAGTATTATTGTCACCTTTTACAACTTTATAACTCCAGTGCGAACTTTCTTCTCCCACCTCATCAAATCTTCTACCCATAAAGCGCTTTACGCTGCTAATGGTATTTTGCGGATTGGTAATTGCCTGACGTTTTGCAGGATCTCCAACCTTACGTTCACCATTCTTTAAAAAACCAACAACTGAAGGCGTTGTACGACGTCCTTCATCATTTGCGATAACTACAGGCTCATTGCCTTCCATTACAGATACACAACTGTTTGTAGTACCAAGATCAATTCCTATTATCTTTCCCATAATTGATTTTTATTTAATTTATATAACTTATTCAATCATTGTGCCAATGGAAAAAGTGTGCAAAAATGGCAGGGTGATGCACTTGAAGAAAATTCGGTGGAAATATGTATTAGTTATTTATCCAAGGAACAGTAGTGAACAAAGCACCTTTTTTAATAGGAAAAACTCTGGTTAAATTGAGTGTTAAAAAGATATGGAAAAATATTTATGATGATAAATATTGATCGTAAATTTTGATGATTTCTATTTGAGAAAAATACTTAACAATTATTATCAAAACTAGCTTCTTCTTTTTTTGACTGATGTTGAAACCTAAATATTAATTTTTAAACGTAAAATGTTTTTGAGTTAAATAACTAAGTGTAACAATAATTACCGTTGTTATAACCTGTGCCGTAAAGGCTTCCAAATGCCAGGCCTCAACAAATAGTTTTAGCAAAAAATAATTTACAACAAGGTTCAAAAAAAACGAAAGAAAATACCTGAACAACTGTATTCTGCCCCGCATAAGCGATGAAGTGAATACCACATATTTATTGAGGAAAAAACCTACAATAAAACTGGCTGTAAAAGAAACAGCAAGTGCAGCGTTGTGAGGTTTTAAAACCATCAAACCAAAATCTGCATTCTCTTTTGTAAAAACATAATGAAATGAAATATAATATAGTGTTAAGCCCATTAAAGTGTTACCACCCCCACATGCAGCATAACGAAAAGTTTGCAGCGGCATAAGCCTTTTAAAAGGCGGATAAAATACATCAATGATATTGGTAAGCAGCTTCAATTATATATGGTAATGTTTAAAGTCTCAATTTTTTTAGCTATATAATTCTTCTTTTACTTCCTTTACCCTTTCATCTGCCAAATACTCATCGTAGGTCATCAATTTATCTATCATTCCCTTAGGAGTAATTTCAATAATTCTGTTGGCTACCGTTTGCATAAACTGGTGATCGTGGGTTGTAAGTTGTACAACTCCTGGAAAATTCACCATACTGTCATTAAAGGCTATAATACTTTCCAGATCAAGATGGTTAGTTGGTTCATCTAACATCAATACATTAGGGTTTTGCAGCATCATCTTGCTGAGCATACAACGTACTT
>JBBRPX010000027.1:0-23453 GCA_038227505.1 Chitinophagales bacterium | reverse complement strand
CCAACTCATGCTCATTTAATAAACTTGGCGTGCCGCCACCAATGTAGATCGTTTCGATTTTGTCATTTTCAATAAAATTTGTTTCTATTTCAATTTCTTTAACCAAGGCATCTATTAAAGTTTCTTTATTTTTTAAAGAAACTGAAAAATGAAAATTACAGTAATTGCAAGCCTGCCTGCAAAATGGAATATGAATATAGATACCCGCCAAAGAATTTGTATTTTTAATTATTAACTTGATGATTGTAGCATACCACAATGAAGATTGAAATATTAACCTTTTTAAAGTCTTTTTTTATGCTGCTAATATTAAGCAGTATGAAATTGAGCACAACTGCTCAAAAAGTGGCGACTGAAAAAATAGTTTATAATCTTATTGTTCATTACAAAGATAGCATCAAAGAACCACTACCCATTTTAATGAAAACAAAGTTTGCAGGCTTAGAGCAGGTAAGCAATTATGTAAATAGTTTAACAACACTCTTTGGTAACAAGGGTTATTTGGTTTCGTCTGTTGACAGTATTTGGTATTTGCAAAATAATATGCACATTGATTTTTATGTTGGGAAAAAGTATAATTGGATACAATTAAGAGCAAATAATATTGATAAAACGCTCCTTTCAAAAGTTGGTTACTTTCAAAAAAGCTTTGCCGATAAGCCGTTGAATATCTCAGAACTCGATCTGCTGAAAGAGCGGCTTCTCGGTTATTATGAGAATGAAGGGTTTCCCTTTGCGGCAGTTTACCTTGACAGTATTGCAATAAGTGATGATAAAATATCTGCAGCGTTAATGGTTAACCAAGGTTTGCTTTATAGAATTGACAGTATTAATAATTATGGAAAACTAAAGCTCAATCCAAAATTCTTACAGCAATATTTAAATATTAACAATGGGAGTATTTACAAAAGAGAAAAATTAAAAGAGGTTGATAAACGAATACTTGAGTTGCCTTACGCCCAAACGGAACAACCATCAAGTCTTAATATGCTCGGGTCCGGATCAATTTTAAATTTGTATGTAAACAATAAAAAAAGCAGCGAGGTGAGTGCTATTTTTGGTTTTTTACCAAGTGCTAATAATACTGGAAAACTACAGGTAACCGGCGATGTAAACCTTGATCTAAAGAATGTTTTTGGTTCTGGTGAAAGTTTGCTTTTAAAATACCAGGCCTTGCAGCCTAAATCTCCCAGGCTTAATCTTGGCTACGAAAAGCCATATTTTTTAAAATCTACTTTTGGGCTTGGCTTTTTGTTTGAACTATTTAAAAAAGATTCTAATTTTTTACAGGTAAATGCTAAGCTTGGTTTGCAGTTAAATCTAACAAACAAACAGCTATGTAAAATTTTATTTCAATGGCAAAGTACAAATTTACTGCAGGGAGGTATTGATACCAACGCTATAAAATTTAATAAAAGATTGCCCCCCAACATCGATGTAAAATCAGTAGATGTTGGTATTACCTACGAATTTAGAAACACAAATTATCGCTTTAATCCACTAAAGGGTAGTGATGTTTCTATAACAGCATTAACAGGTATAAAAAACATTCAAAAAAACAATGATATTCTTGCATTGAAAACTGCGGGTTTTAATTATGATAAGTTATACGATTCTGTAAAACTCAAAAGTTATCAGCTTAGGTTAAAAATTATAGCTGCACATTATTTTAAAATATCTACTTCGAGTACATTTAAAGCCGCCTTTAATACTGGTTTGTACAGTAGCCCTACCATTTTTAGAAATGAAGTTTTTCAGATTGGTGGTTATCGCCTACTCAGGGGTTTTGATGAGGAAAGTATTTATGCGACCCGTTATGCAGTTTTTACAGCCGAGTATAGATCGATAATAAGCCTAAATTCATATTTGTTTGGATTTATAGATGTTGGCGCTACACGGGCAAAATATCAGAATATTCAGGCACATAACTTCTTTACCGGTTCGGGTCTTGGTATTGTTTATGAAACCAAAGCAGGGCTGTTAAATTTAAGCCTTGCATTAGGCAAAAGAAATGATGTGCCTTTCAATGTAAGACAGGCTTCAAAAATTCATTTTGGCTACATTAATTATTTTTAGACTTAATTAGTTTTTCTTCCGCTTATTTTTGCGTTTAAATTTTTAATGGTGAAGTTTAGTCTTTCTATTTTTCTTATTTTTTCCCTTACGAGTTTACAGGTAACTGCACAGGTGAAAGATACATCTATCAAGATAGCAAGGGACACTGTTAAACATGTTGTAACTAAAAATGATTTATACCATAATGTTTTAGACAGCAATATTTTTTTAAATATAAAAGAGAAACCCGATGCACTTGTCATTGCACTTAAAAAGCATGAAAATTCAAATAACTTTTTTTACATCTTTGCGTCACTTTTTTTATCATTAGGTTTACTAAGAACAATATTTAGCAGATATTTCACCACCATGTTTCGGGTTTTTTTTAATACATCTTTAAGGCAAAATCAATTGACAGATCAGTTGGAGCAGGCGGCATTTCCTTCCTTACTTTTCAATATTTTTTTCTCAGTATCTATTGGTTTGTATATTTATATTTTGTATCGTTTCCACAGCATTAATGGAGGTAACATTAATTGGGCATATTTAGGTTTTTGTATTATTGGCGTAGCAGTTTGTTATCTGGTTAAATACATTTCATTAATTTTTATTGGCTGGATAACCAATTATGCTTCGGAGGCAAAAATTTATATATTTTCAATTTTTTTGTTGAATAAAATAATTGGTATGTTGCTGTTGCCATTCATGATCTTAATAGCGTTTAGCACAAACAAAATTGCCGGTTATGCTGCAATTTCATCCCTTATTCTATTAGCAGTTTTATTGTTATCCCGGTTTTTCCGAATCTATGGTTTGCTCCAAAACAGATTAAAATTAAACGGAATACATTTTCTCATTTATATTTTTTCTCTTGAAATATTACCGATATTAATTATTTACAAAGCAGTAGTGGTATTTTTCGGTTATAATTCGTAAATTTGCACCTTCATAGGAAAATCAGTATGGTAAAAAACGCAGAGACGGCTGTTGTTTCATCAGCCAAAAAGGTTAAAAAAATATTGATTGCCCAGGCACAACCGGAAGGAGCAAAATCGCCCTATTCGGATGTTGCAAAAAAGTATGATGTTACGGTTGATTACTTTCCCTTTATCGTAATTAACGGCATACCGGCAAAAGACTTTCGCAAACAAAAAATAGACATACCTGCCTACTCCGCAGTTATTTTTACAAGCAGAAATACAATAGATCATTTCTTTAGAATTTGTGAAGAAATGAAAGTAACTGTGTCGCAGGATACAAAATATTTTTGTATAACGGAAGCTGTTGCATTATATCTTCAAAAATTTATTCTATACAGAAAACGTAAGGTGTTTTATGGTGCAGATGGTACCAATAAAAGTCTTTTTGATGTTATCAATAAACACAAAGAGCATGAAAAATTTTTGTATCCTTGTTCTGAATCGTTTGACAGTGATATTACCAACTGGTTAAAAAGCCATAACTGTGAGTTTGCAACGCCGGTGCTTTACCAGGTTTTAAGCAATGATATTAAACAGGTCGTAGCTAAAAATTATGATATCATCTGTTTCTTTACTCCAGGTGGTGTGAAAAGTTTTAAAGAAAATTTTCCGGGTTACAAAAAAAATGGAACAAGATTTGGTGCGTTTGGTTTAAATACCCATAAAGCTGCCGAAGATGCCGGTCTTGTGTTAGAGGTAAAAGCGCCTATGCCACAAACCCCCGGAATGGTAAGCGCTTTAGATAAATATTTACAATCTACTTTTTCTAAAAAAAAATAATTTCTCCCTCATAAATTTATAAAGCGGCTTAATTTTAGCCGCTTTTTTATTTTAATGTTTAATGTATGAAAAATGAACTTTCAAGTGAGAATAGTCCATATCTTTTGCAACATGCACACAATCCTGTACATTGGCAACCATGGGGCACCAAAGCGTTGCAACTGGCAAAAGAATTGAACAAGCCTATACTAGTTAGTATTGGGTATTCTGCATGCCATTGGTGTCATGTTATGGAGAGAGAGAGTTTTGAAGTAGAAGCAACTGCCGCTATTATGAACGAGCATTTTATCAATATCAAAATTGACAGAGAGGAGAGGCCTGATATTGATCATATTTATATGGATGCAGTTCAAGCTATGACTGGAAGCGGAGGTTGGCCGCTAAATGTTTTTCTTACTCCTGATGGAAAACCTTTTTATGGTGGCACTTATTTTCCTCCGGTAAAATCTTTTAACCGCACGTCATGGACAGAAGTGCTACTAAGTTTATCCGATGCATGGAAAAATAGAAGGAGTGAAATGGAAGAACAAGCGGAAAAACTTATTGAACATCTAAAGAAATCAAATAACCTCGGTTCTTTAAAAAGTACTGTAATAAAAGCGGATACTTTTGTCGGTTTCACAAAAGATGAATGTATAATTATGAAAGATAATTTATTGGCAATCGCCGATAAAGAAGATGGTGGTTTTGGTAAAGCTCCTAAGTTTCCTCAAACATTTTCCATAAACTGTCTTTTGCAATGCGCCTATTTTTTAAAGGATGAAAAAGCCCTTGCACATTCGGAACGCTCATTAAATAAAATGTTGAATGGTGGCATATATGACCAACTTGCAGGTGGGCTCTGCAGGTATAGTACAGATGATGAATGGCTGGCACCACATTTTGAAAAAATGCTATACGATAATGCTCTTTTTATAATTGCATTAAGCAATGCTTACTTACTCACAAAAAAAGAAATTTATAAGGCGGCAATTGAAAATGTTTGCAATTTTATTTTTTTAGAAATGAAAAGTAATGAAGGCGGCTATTATGCTGCAATTGATGCGGACAGCGAAGGTGTTGAAGGCAAATTTTACGTGTGGGATAAAAAAGAAATAGAAAATATATTAAAGGAAGATGCAGTTTTCTTTAATGTTTACTATGATGTATCGGCAGATGGAAACTGGGAGCATAAAAATATTTTACGAATTTTAAAACCCCTTGATGTTGTTGCAAAAGAATACGAAATCGAATTAAGCGAAGCCGAAAAAATCATCAGCAAATCAAAAAATAAATTACTGGAAGTAAGGAGTAAAAGAATGCGACCAGGTACAGACGATAAAATTATACTTGGTTGGAATGCGTTGCTAATAACTGCTTTTTGCAAGGCCTATGCTGCTTTGCAGGATGATAAATATAAAGTTGCAGCTATTGATCTATATAATTTTATCGAAGAAAAATACCATGGTGAAAATGAGAATTATTACCACACTTATAAAAACGGGATAGCAAAATATCCTGCATTTTTGGATGATTATTCCTACCTCGTAGATGCTTGCATTCATTTACAAGAAATAACTAGCGATGAAAAATATTTGTATAAAGCAAAAAAAATAACCAGTCATATTTCCCAAAATTTTGAAGACAAAGAAAGTTCATTTTTCTTTTTTACGACAAAGCAGCAAGATGATGTTGTTGTTAGAAAAATTGAAATATACGATGGCGCAATACCTTCTGCTAATGCAATGATGGCCAAAAATTTACTTTACCTTTCGCTTGTCTTTAATAAAAGAGAATGGCATATAAAGGCTACTACAATGCTAAACTCCCTTAAAACTATTATTTTAAAACACCCCGGTTCTTTTGGAATATGGGCCGCCACAGCAATTAATACTGCAGCAGGTATAAATGAAATAGCAATTGTAGGAAGCGAGATGATGTCTGCATTAAAAAATGTGTTGCATGAATACTTACCAAATAAGATATTACAATCTAATTTTAACAAATCTGATATCTTTTTATTGAAGGACCAACCGATTTTAAAAGATTTATCTATACATTTATGTCGAAATTTTGCGTGTACATCACCATTAAAAAGCTCCAAGCAACTAATGGATGAAATACAATTGCAAAGTTTTTAACATTTATTAATCACAATATTTACAAAAAAGGGTCGTTTAGTAAAAAGAAATGGCATTGGAATTGTTAGAATATTAACATTCTCAATGTTATCTATTGAATATTCGAAAAATATTTATTAATACATTTGCTAGCACCTTCAAAGTCAAAAAAATGAATAATCGGTTATTGTGCACTATTGCAATCGTCTCTGTGGCCCTCTCTGCAGCCAGTTGTAAACTTATAAGCGGCAAAGGAAAGTCTGGCACAATGCCAAATGATGGCCAACTACATGGTGTTGCACCAGGAAAAGCTTATAATTTGACCAAGCCACCAGGAATGGTTTATGTTCCTGCAGGTACATTTCATATGGGTCCAAGCGACGAAGATGTAAATTATGCATACACTGCTAGAAATAAACAAGTTTCTATCAGCGGTTTTTGGATGGATGCTACTGAAGTTACCAACAACGAATATCGTGAGTTCACAAACTGGGTAAGAGATTCTATAGCTGCAAAGTTAATGGGATATGTAAAGCAAGGTACTGACGGCAATGAATATATTGATTGGAAGAAAGCAAGCGCTATAAAGTATGGTGACAAAGCAACCTTTGAAAAAATAGATGCGATAGTTGTTTCAGCTGACAACAGAATTTTTGGAAAAAAAGAATTAGACGCAAAGAAAATTGTATACCATTCTGAAATTTTTGATTACAAAGCATCTGCTTATAATCGTGACACAAATGTGCAACGTAAAGAATTTATAATCAAACAGGATATCCCTGTTTTTCCTGATACTCTCTGTTGGATTAGGGATTTTGCATATGCTTACAACGAGCCAATGTCAAAACAATACTATAGTCACCCTGCATATGGTAATTATCCTGTTGTAGGTGTTAACTGGAAGCAAGCAACTGCTTTTGCAGAATGGCGCACCCATAAGCTTGCTGCATTTAACGAAGGGAAAAAGAGAGCAGGTCAGTCAGATTTCCGTTTGCCAACTGAGGCGCAATGGGAATACGCCGCAAGAGGAGGTCGTTCTCAAATGTCTTATCCATGGGGTGGTCCGTATTTGAGAAATAAAAAGGGTTGTTTACTCGCTAATTTTAAACCTGGTCGTGGTAATTATCCCGAAGATGGGGGTTTGTATACTGTGAGAGCGGATGCATACTGGCCTAACGATTTTGGGTTATACAATATGGCAGGTAATGTTGCTGAATGGACATCTTCTTTATACTACGAAGGTTCTTATAATTTCCAACATGATATGAATCCTGATGTTAGATGGAATGCTAAAAGTTCTGATCCTCCACGCATGAAACGCAAGGTTATCCGTGGTGGAAGCTGGAAAGATGTTGCATACTTTTTACAAACAGGAACACGTGCCTACGAGTACCAAGACACTTCTAAATCTTACATTGGTTTCCGGTGTGTGATTGACCTTCCCCCTACCATTAAAAAAAGGTAATAATAGAAAAAATTTAAAAGAATTTATTGATAGAATTGATAACCTGAATCTTGGGTTGTGAGTCCTATGTCCATAATATTAATCTAAACAAAAAACATCCAAAATTAAACCTAAAAAAACATGTCAGTAAAAATTCCTTCAAACATTAGTAAATGGATGGACGTTGGTGTATCCATAGGAGCAGCAGCAGTAATCTTTGGTGCATTACAAAAAATATTACATACACCTATTGCCGATGCATGGTTGCAAATTGGTTTATATACCGAATGTGCAATATTTTTAGTGTATGGTATATTATATATGATGTTTCCACCGGTAAAAGAAGAATTCGAAGGTTCAATGAAAATGGCTGTTGCAACAGGAAATCCTGCACTAAATAGCATGGATAAAATGTTACAGGAAGCTGATATTACACCCGCTAATTTAAAAAAATTAGGCGAAGGTTTTCAAAAACTTGGTACAACAGTAAATGGTATATCTGATGTGAGTGATGTTGTGAAATCAACATCTGACTTTAGCAAAAAGACCCAAGAAGCTACATCAGCTATAAGTTCAATGTCTGCAGCTTTTACAAGTAGTGCTGCTACGATGGCTACATTTGGTAGTGCTTCTGATAGTGCACGAGGCTTTCACGACCAAATACAAGTGTTAACAAAAAATCTAGGTTCTTTAAATACTATTTATGAACTTGAATTAAAGGAAAGCAATAACCACCTTAAAGCTTTAAATGGTTATTATGGTAAAATGGCTGAAGCAAGTTCTGCAATGATGGGTAGTGTTGAAGATGCTAACAGAGCTAAAGAACAAATTGGTGCTTTGGCAAACAACCTTAGTAAATTAAATGCGGTTTATGGCAATATGCTTGGCGCAATGCAGGGAAGATAATTTATTGTAACCAGTAAAAGTTTACCGAAACAACATTTAATTAAATAATTAATACTATAAGTTATGGCTTTACCGAAAGAGCCCAGGCAAAAGATGATCAACATAATGTATTTAGTGCTTACGGCCCTACTTGCACTAAATGTTTCATCAGAAATTTTAAACGCATTTAAGGTAGTAGATAAAAGTTTGACAACCTCAAACGGTAATCTATCTTCTGCGAACGAAACCTTATATAAATCTTTGCAAGCAAAAGTTGCAGATCCCGTAACAGCTGAAAAAGCTACAATCTGGAATGCGCATGCCGAAACAGCAAAAAAGTTATCTAGTGATCTATATTCTTTTATCGACGGTATTAAAACCCAGTTAAAAGCAGAAGCAGGTGCTAAAATGGTTGATGTTGACGGAAAACAAGTAGAGCAGTTCAAAGAAGATGATCTGGAAGCTGCGACAAGATTATTTGGTAATGGCCCAGGGGGTAAAAATCTTGGACCACAGTTAGAGCAAAAATTGAAGGACTATAAAGTTGCTATGTTAGCTATAGACCCAGAAATTAGTACCCAATTTACGAATACACTTGCAGTAGATGGTAAACCTGCAACAGGTCAGGATGGGAAGGAAAAATCTTTCACAGATGCATACTTTCATATGACGCCCACTGTAGCAGGTCTTACATTGTTGAGTAAATTTCAAAACAATGTGAAAAACTCTGAAAACCAGGTAGTAACCTTTTGCCATTCTAAAGTAGGAGAAGTAAATGTGAAATTTGATAAAACTGGTGTTTTAATTGGACAAAGCGCTAATTATGTGATGCCAGGTCAGGAAATTGAAGTTACAGCAGGAATAGGAGCTTATAGTTCGGCAGCAGCACCTCAAATTTCTATCAATGGTTCAGGTGTACCGGTTGTTGATGGTCAAGGTAAATATAAATTTCAAGCTTCTGGTGGCGGTGCACATACTGTACCGGTAACTATTCGTTACAAAGACCAGGATGGTAATGAAAAAACCGAAACTAAAAATGTAGAGTATACTGTTGGTACCCCAGGTGGTGCAGCAGTGATGTTAGATAAGATGAATGTATTTTATATTGGAGTTGATAACCCAGTAACAATAGGTTCACCTACAGGATGGGATAAAACAAATGTTTCAATGAGTGGTGGATCTATTGCAGGTTCGGGTTCAAACAGAACAGTAAGAGTGAGTGCCATTGGGCCTGCTTCTATCACAGTCAATGCTGATGGTAAATCCAGTCAATTCCCATTCCGAGTAAAGAAAATTCCTGATCCGGTATTTAAAGTAGGTTCAGGTAGACCACGTGTACCAGCTGTAGAATTTAAAAACCAGCAGTTTGCAAGAGCAGAATTGGAAAACTTTGATTTTGATTTAAAATATAATGTGGTTAGTGCTACAGTATATTTTTCAGGTGCAGGATTTCCAAATGTTCAGCAACAACAACTTAACGGTGGAAATTTAGGGGCGTTAAGTTCTTTTCTTTCTAGATGTGGTCCCGGAAGTGTTGTTACATTTGATAACGTAAAGGTATCTGGTCCTGATGGGACTAGAGGCGTAGAAGGTAGATCAATATCATTATATTAAAAATATGAAAATGAATAAGCAATTTTTCAAGTATCTTTTTCTCCTTTTCATTGTGGGAGGTATTTCAAATACTTCCTTTGCGCAAAAGAAAAAATCGACAAAAGCAAAAGCACCCGTAAAAAGATCGTCAACAAGAAGAACTACGAAAAATAAAACTACTGCCAATATTAAAGGCGCAACAGCAACCACAGACAGTGCTGTAGTTGTTGCTAACCTGCCTGCTGGCGACAGCTTACCGATAAAAAAGGTTGCAAAATCTTTGCGGAGAGATGGAGCAGTTGATGATGATGCAATTAGAGATAGAACGCCATTAGCTTACGAAAATTTGCGAGCAGATGATGCAGTTTATCGTCATAAAATATGGCGAGAGATTGATACAAGAGAAAAAATAAATCTGCCTTTCAAATATTCTGCCGATCAGGATAATGGTAACCAGCGTTTTATTTCAATTTTGCTTCAGGCCATACAAGACAGTGCAGTTACTGTTTTTAATAGTATTGATGATAGGTTTACAACCCCAATGACAAAAAGCGAAGTAGCGAAAATTATTGGTGGTGACGAAGTTGATGTGCCAATTTATGATTCATTAGGAACGCTGACCGGCTCTAAAAAAATGAGAAATGAAATCAATCTAGATTCTATTTATAAATTTCAAATAAAAGAAGAAGTAGTTTTTGATAAAGAAAGTTCTCGTTTATTTTTTAGAATTTTAGGAATTGCCCCTGTAAAAAATATAATCACCTCTTTGGGCGTAAACCTCGGTGAGACTCAATTATTCTGGGTTTATTATCCTGATATGAGAGAGACATTTTCAAAATATGAAGTTTACAACGGTAAAAATATGGGTGCAAGAATGAGTTGGGAAGAGCTTTTCGAGAGCCGTATGTTCTATGGTCGTATCATAAAAAGCACTATTGATAATCCGTATGATCAATTCATAAAAAATTATAAAGGATTAAGTGAAAATACTATTCTTCAATTGCTTGAAGGTGAAAATATCAAAGAAAAGATATTCAACTATGAGCAAGATTTATGGAGTTATTAAGTAAATAAATTTTTAGATATAAAACACACAAAGCCCTTCAACTATTGAGGGGTTTTGCTTTTCACCCTAGATGAAGAGACGAGGCAAAAATTATAAAAACAAAACCCTTCCATTTTTTGGAAGGGTTTTGTTTCGGGAATGAATTTCTAAAATTTTTTACCGCCTTTGTATTTTGTTTTTGTACCTGCATCTCTCATTTCTTCCTGGCTTTTACCTCTTGCATCATTTGGACAACCATACTTTTCCTTCTTCCTAAAAATAGCACAACTGCATAAGCAAGATAGGGCAACGAATGAAAGCATCATTTTTTTCATAACCAAATATATTCTTTTTTAAACCATTTTCTTACTTAAACCAGCCACTGTACATTACATAATTATCTGCAATCCTATTTATTTCTCCACTTAGCAACGCCTCGCTTACCATCTTTACTTTTTTCGCAGGAACTCCAGCAAAAATACAACCCTTTTCAACAATTGTATTTTCTAAAACAACTGCGCCTGCAGCAATAATACTGTTGCTGCCAACTTTTACGTTGTCCATTACAATAGCGCCCATGCCAACCAAAACATTATCTTCTAACGTGCAACCATGCACAACGGCATTGTGACCAATACTCACATTATTACCAATGATTGTTTTTGTTTTTTGATAAGTACAATGAATGACAGCGCCATCTTGTACATTTACTTTATTACCCATTTCTATACTATTTACATCACCACGAATTACAGCGTTAAACCAAACACTGCATTCGTTTCCCATTTTTACATCTCCAACAATTGTTGCATTTGGCGCAATAAAACAATCATTACCCATTTTAGGTTCAACACCATTTACCGGAAGTATCAATGCCATAATTAAATATTATTAAGTAAAAATAATAATAATAAGTCTGTAATTACAATGTGTTTTGGGAGCATCACCTTTAATGTTTTTTTATCATTTGTATTCGGCTCACTACAATCTTTTATGCCCAAAGGCAGCAATCCGCCAGGAGGCGCACTGCTGCTATCCGGTTTACCATCTGCATTGTTTATTTTTTCATCTTTTACCAAACAAAAGAATAACTGATTTACAAAACTTGTTTCAAAATAATATATAAACTTCTGTACCGTAACTTTGCTGCATGACCAACCGACAGTTATTTTTAAACCATGTAGGGCAAACTTCTGATGCGCCACTTTGCCTAAATATAGTAAGAGCACAGGGGAGTAAAATGTGGGATGCTGCCGGTAAAGAATACCTGGATCTTATTGCTGGAATAAGCGTTTGTAATGTAGGTCACAGGCATCCAAATGTGGTAGCAGCAATAAAAGAGCAGGCCGATAAATACCTTCACATTATGGTATACGGAGAGCTTGTCGAAAATCCGCAGGTGGAGTATGCAACTTTACTTACTCAACATTTACCCACAAGTTTAAACAGTGTTTTCTATACAGCAAGTGGTAGCGAAGCAACAGAAGGTGCCATGAAACTTGCCAAACGTTTTACGAATCGGTCGCAAATTATTTCCTTCAAAAATTCTTACCACGGTAGCACCCAAGGTGCCTTAAGTGTAATGGGTAGCGAGTATTGGCAACAGGCTTTTCGACCACTCCTTCCAGATGTTTTACAACTACGATATAATAATTTTGAAGACTTAAAAAATATTACTGAACGCACGGCCTGTGTTATTGCAGAAACAATTCAAGCAGAAGCGGGCATTTTAAAACCACAGTATGGGTGGTTGCAGTCGTTAAGAAAAAGGTGTAATTGTACAGGTACCTTGTTAATATTAGATGAGATACAGTGTGGCTTTGGCCGAAACGGAACGCTTTGGGCTTTTGAGCAGTTTAATGTAGTGCCCGATATTTTATTACTGGGTAAAGCCATTGGTGGCGGAATGCCGCTCGGAGCATTTATTGCCGGTAAAAAATTGATGGATTCTTTTACCTATAATCCTGTGCTTGGTCATATAAATACATTTGGCGGACACCCAGTAAGTTGTGCAGCAGGTATGGCGGCTTTTAAAGTGTTAACAGAAGAAAAGTTATACAACAAAGTTTTTGAAAAAGAAGCAATTTTTCGTTCGCTGTTACAACATCCATCCATAAAAAATATAAACAGTGCAGGGCTAATGATGGCTGTAGAATTTGATAGTTTTGAAAGCAATAAAAAAATAATAGATACGCTTATTGAACACGGGGTTTTTACAGATTGGTTTTTATTTTGTGCACATGCGTTTCGAATTTGCCCACCATTAAATATTAGTGAGACAGAAATAAGGGAAGCTTGCAGTATTATTTTAAAAGTGCTCAATTCATAATTGCTTATTTTATAATTCTGGCTTTTTTCAATTCCTCTGTTGTATTTGATTTACCACAAATCATCGCTGCAATTATAGTATCAAACGATAATACAATCATAAAAACACCACTCATAAAACAGCTATTGTAAAAATGGTTCATATTAATAAAGACAATTAAGTTGCATACACAAAAACAAGTACACCAAAATTTAATTGTATGATAGATGTTCAAAACGTTTCAAAGCAATTTCATTTAAGCAATAAGCAAAAGAAAGATCTGCAAACTAGTGATGCATCGGTTTTTGCAGTTAACAATGTATCGCTTACCTGCAAGCCAGGCAGGGTGTTCTCTTTACTTGGCGCAAATGGTGCCGGAAAAACTACCACGCTAAGAATGATATCCACTATTTTAAAACCAACGGAAGGAAATATATTGGTTGGGGGAGAAAGTGTTTTAGACAATCCGGAAAAAGTAAGAAGTAAGATTGGCTTTTTAACCGGCTCTACTAATTTATACGACCGGCTTACACCAGGTGAAATTGTAAAGTATTTTGCAGATCTGCATGGTATGGACAAAGAAAAATTTGAGCAAAGGAAAAAGCTTTTGTTTGACCAGTTGAATATTAATGAGTTTGCAAAAAAACGCATCAGCCAGCTCTCTACAGGTATGAAACAAAAAGTTTCTATTGCACGTAGTATGATACACGACCCTGCTATTGTGATATTTGATGAACCAACATCCGGCTTGGATGTTATAACTGCACACAGTATTATCGAACTTATTAAACAATGCAGGCAGGAAGGAAAAACGATCATTTTTTCTTCACATATAATGAGCGAGGTCGATCTGCTTTGTGATGATCTTGCCATCATTTCCAAAGGCAAACTTATTTACAATAACACGATGACAAATTTTAGAAGTGAATATTCCCACCAGTCGCTTACCGAAGCCTTCATAGAAATTATAAATACATCTGTTAATAAATCAAACGCTCAACACGTTTAAAACTATTATATGAATATAATTTTTGCCGTTTTAAAAAAGGAATTAACAGATACGCTGCGGGATAAACGAACGCTTATTTCTGCCATTATTTTACCTGCCATCGTTATTCCATTGCTCATATTTGGTTTAACAAAACTTCAAAAAAGTTTGATGGATAAGGCAGGAGAGAAACCGTTGCGAATAGCACTAATAGGAGTTTCGGCACCGTATCAAAATACATTTAACGATTCAAAATATAAACTGCAACAAAACTTTACTGTCGCCACAGGTAAAGATGCTATACAGAAAGATAGCCTCGATGCTGTTGTAGAATTTCAGTCTGATTTTTCAGCGAAAGTTGATAGCATGAAATCGGCTGTAGTACATCTTTATTATAAATCGACCAATTTATTATTGTACACACGCATTGCGGAAAAACTCGATTCTTTAAAAGCTGTATTGCTAAGAGGAAGAATAAAGCAACTAAATATATCTGAAGAAGCATTGATGCCGTTGGTAATTTCTAAAGAAGATATAGCCTCGCCTAAAGAGCAAATCGGTAAACTCGTTGGTGGTTTTTTACCCTATATATTTATTTTGTTTTGCTTTATGGGTTGTATGTATCCGGCTATAGACCTTATAACCGGTGAAAAAGAAAAGGGTACAATGGAAACACTGTTGACAGTGCCGGCATCCCGTTTTAAAATACTTGTGGGTAAGATAATGGCAATCTCTCTTGTAGGTTTGTGTGCAGCTACAATGACCATACTTGGAATGGTTACTGCCCTCAAAGTATTACCTGATATTCCTAAAGAATTTTTAAACGTATTGAATGATATGCTGTCTTTTAAATTTGTTACCATGCTGTATTGCATGCTCATACCACTGAGTATATTTTTTGCAGGCATGCTATCAGCAATGGTTATAAGGGCAAAGAGTTTTAAAGAAGCACAAAGCATGGTTACGCCAATGACTTTTATTATTATTATACCAGCCATAATAGCAACCATACCTGGTATTGAATTAAACTGGCAAACTTCTTTTATTCCTGTTTTAAATATTGCACTTGCTACCAAAGAAATAATTGCAGGCACCATAAACATATTTCAATACGCTGCGGTGGTATTATCACTTATTGTATTGGCGCTTGTGGCAGCATTTTTAAGCTACAAACAATTCTCTAAAGAGAGCATGGTTGTAAAATAATTTTTAAAGATTGTTTTGTTTATTGAAAAAGTTTTATTTTACTTTGTATTTCAAAGTGCTTTTATGAATGAACAGGAACAATCTTTAGAAGACCTCCGGCATATTAAAATGATGATGGAGCGAAGCAGCAGGTTTATAAGCCTCAGCGGGCTGAGTGGTATCAGTGCAGGACTTTCTGCGCTTGTTGGCGCTTTTGTGGCGTATCCGTATGTATACGGTTTAAAGAATTTGATTATTAACGATGACCTTGCTGTTAAACAGGCTGTGTCCAATGACTATTCTATCATTTTAAATACCTATATTTTCTGGATAGCAGTTGTAACATTTTTTGCTGCATTTATTTCTGCTTTCTTTTTTACATGGTTAAAAAGTAAAAAAGAAGGAACACCGCTTTGGGGGCATACTTCAAAAAGATTAATGATAAATGTTAGTATTCCTATGTTAGTCGGAGGTCTTTTTTTATTCAGGTTGATTTATTTTGGAACTTTTGGTTTGGTGGCCCCTGGTTGTTTAATATTTTACGGTCTTGGATTGGTAAATGCAAGTAAGTACACTTTGGTTGAAATTCGTTATCTGGGTTTCGTGCAAATTTTACTTGGTATAATAAATCTTTGGTTTATTGGAACTGGCTTATACTTTTGGGCAGCGGGTTTTGGCGTAATGCATATTTTGTATGGCGCCTATATGTGGAACAAATACGAGAGAAACTAACAAGATGCTCAATCCAATAAACAACCTTAATAAACTTTTTGATAGTCGTGTACGACTTGGTATTATGAGTGCCCTTGTGGTAAACAGCGAAGTAAATTTTAATGATCTAAAAGTCCTACTTGAAATTACAGATGGAAACCTTGCCAGCCATCTCAAAGCCTTGGAAGAAAATAATATTATAAAAGTAGAAAAAGGCTTTATTGGCAGAAAGACAAATACGACCTATTCAATTACAAAAAGCGGTGAAAAAGAATTTAAGTTACACATTGCTGCACTTGAAAAAATGATAAAGGCAACGAAATAATTTTTTTGTTCATTTACTTTGAAAAACAAAGCACTTTTAAATATATATTTATGTACAGATACATCATCAAGATTAGATCACAGGTGTTGGTTTTTCTTACGCACAATATGGCATTACCGTTCTTAAAATTTGTACGAAAGCCAATACCATTTCCGTATACCATGCAGTCGCTATCGCAGATGCGAGCCGGAACTTTGGGTAATGATCTTTACAAATTTCTTATAAATAAAAATTTAACCTTGTTGCCCTATTATGCCAAGCATGACATCAAGCATATTTTATTGGAATACGATACAACTGATGAGGGAGAAGTTTGTCTACAATGCTTTATGCTTGGGAATAAGCATCTGTCTTTCCCTGTTGCTGCAACTGTATTTTACGGCTTTTTAACAATGCCGGAGTATTGGAAAAAATTTGCCATTGCCTATAAACGTGGCGCAAAATCTGCATCGTTAAAGCATTACAATTGGTTTGAAATAATTGGCGACGAAACCTGGGCGCTTAAAAAGAATATAAATATTTAGCAAGATGAAAAAAATAAAGGAAGCGTTCGTTTTTGCATTGTATGGTTTGAAACATGCATTTGCGAACGAACGAAATTTTAGAATTGAAATTATTTCTGGAGCAGCTGTATTTATTGCTGCTTACATGCTACACATTTCTTTATTTGAATGGTTAGTGGTATTGCTAAATATTTGTTTTGTCATGTTTGCTGAATTGATAAATACTGCTATAGAGAAATTGTGTGATTTGGTAAGTAAAGAGAAAAACCATTCAATTAAAATTATCAAAGATGTATCTGCAGGAGCCGTTTTATTAGCGGCTGTTATAGCCCTCATTTGTGGGCTTATCATATTTGTTCCTCCAATTTTAAAATTATTAAACCAATGAAGAAAATATTTTCGCCTTTTGCCCGATGGCTTTTTAGTTGTTTTTTATTTATAGCTGTAATGATAACAGTGAGAGTAATATATTCTGGTAATGGCAGTTATTTGTTTATGATATGGAATTTATTTCTTGCATGGATTCCGTACATTATTAGCACCGGTTTTACGGGTATAAAAGGAAGAAAAAAGTTAATTCAATTTTTAGTTTTTATGTGCTGGTTATTATTTTTTCCTAATGCCTTATACATTGTTACAGATATTATACACCTAGCTCAAACGCAGGCTGTACCATTATGGTACGATGCGGTCTTGTTGTTCTCATCTTCGCTCACGGGATTGGTATTGGCATTTGCATCAGTAATTAATACGGAGAAATATCTTTGCACAATTTTTAGTAAAAAGTTTATCACACCCATTATTATTGTTTTGCTTTTTGCAGGTTCATTTGGTGTTTATCTTGGCAGATTTGAACGGTGGAATAGTTGGGATGTGTTACATAACCCTTTGAGCTTGGGTTTAGATATCGTAACAAGATTTGCATTTCCTGTATTGTATACAAAAACATGGGTAGTAACTTTTTTGCTTACCTGTTTATATTCCTTGTGCTGGTTTCTTATTAAATGTTTTCCAGTATTTATAATTGAAGAGAAAAGTAAAAAAGTATGAAAGTCTGGATGATTTTTAATGAAGTGTTCAAATTAATGTTGAATAAATATTAACAGCTGAAGGGCTGCCGGATGGACAGTAGTAGCTGCTGCAATAAAGAACATTACGGAATAATAAAAAATGTTGCGGCACTACTACAAACAGCCGGAGCAAATGTTCAATTATTGTTTGATGCCAAGAACCCCAAAATATGGTCTTAAGTAAAAACGGATGCTAACTTTAAAAGTAGCATCCGTTTTAGATTGATCTTTTTATTTTTAAAAATCGAGACCTAAAGAAATATAAGTTTGTGGTTTGCCTTTAAAAAATCCATTCATTTGCCATGCAGCATCGAACTTTACAAAATAGCCAAGCAATGTACTGCGTGCACCAAAGCCATAGCCACCGGCAAAGGGACCAATACCACCAGCTTTAACTCTTACAGTAACGGGGCCCGGATCGTTTGGAAAATTAGGATTTGCAGCAGAGTTGTAAGGAATATTTGGTCTTTTAATTCCTTTAAAGCCGCCGTTCCATGCTGTTCCTAAATCAATAAATTGAGTTAGTTGAAAATTACGTACAAATGCATTGTTTATTGTTTTATCAAACAATGTTGTAAATACAGGAAGCCTAAACTCACTGTTAATAACAACTGCATTGTTACCACTTGCAATGTTTTGTATAAAGCCACGCATGTTAACAGCAAGACTTTGAAAAGCATAATCCTGATCTGGCGCCGGTGTATTATCAGTTATGAAATATTTATCGCTACCATCTTTTTTTGTGTTGTTGCCAAACATTAGCCAACCATCAACACCGCCTAGATAATAGATTAATTTCTGGTTGCCAAAACTAAAGTCGCCGGCGGCACGGCCGGCCCAAATAAAGTTTCTATAAATAGGATAATAATAACGGGCATCGAAGCCAACATTGTAAGTATTGGGCCCATTTGCAAACTGTACTTTGTTTATTTGGCGGTTAAAATCTGCATATACTTTTGCTCTTGCACCATTGTAAATATTTTGGGCAGTTGTAATGCTATTATCGTACACAAATTCTAGATGCGATGTTTGATAAAGCGTAAGATTGTTACCTACCAATAAAGTTTGAGGTAGTTGAAGAGATGCGTTTACAACCTGGTTATCTGCTCTAATACCTGTGCTAAATCTCACACTTTTGGTCTCATCAAAAGGATAAGAAATATTTGCCTGGTATAAATTGGTAAATTGTTTTCCGTTTAAAAATACTGGGTTAGCACCACCTGTTACAAACGAGAGGCTTTGTACATTTCTATAATAGGTAAGTCCCCAATCAATTCTTCGTTTTAAATTTTGATAATTTAATAACCATTCATTGTCTTTAAGATTGGTCCCAATCTTAAAACCACCTGTTATTTTTATATCTTCTAAAAGATCTGATGTACCTAAACGGATTAGACCATTTAATGGACTGCCACTGTTGAGCATAATTGGTCCTGAACCGCCTTGGTAGGGTTGGTATCTATTTATTAACACATTGTTGTTGAAACCTGCGGAGCCATAATCAGCCGAGAATTTTTTTGGTTTGTAAACAAACAATTTAGCTCTTGCCAGTACGTTGTCGTTGTCGTTTATAAGCTGGACTTTTGTCCGTGTAGCTCCATTTTTTTTTGTTGTATCGCTGCCAAATTCATTCTGAAAAAAGTCATTGGTTTTTTTTACAGAATCAGCAATGGGAGCGGAGGGAACAAATGGTTTGCCTGTTGCTGGATTGACTTTTGTAAGCCGGCTTTCTCTCATTAATTTTTTTGCATATTCAGTTGGTACGGCGCTTACATTGCGTTTATAAAGTGTATTCTCGTCAATTTTAAGTTTGTATAAAACTTTCTCATCGCTTTGTCTTGTTACCTCACTTAACTGGTTATTGTCTCCGGCAATTCTGCTTTCTGCAAGTGAACTTGGGTAATTGGTTAGCGGAAATGTATAAGCGGAGTCTGATGATACTGCAACAACAGCAACAGAATCTATATCAGTTTTTTTATAAACACGTAGGGTGCTGTCAACATCTTTTTGCGACGGATTGCGCAGTATATCGTCACCTATTAAAACCAACGTATCAAGCCCTTCAGCCTTTGTTGTAAAGAAGCCAGCATAACGGTTTCCAATACCATTTTCATCGCTTACAAAAGTAAAATGGTTGCTGTTGTAAGGAGTTGGAAAACGAGCGTTACCATATTTTAGATTGGTAAGCTGGGTTATCTGGTTCAACTCTGGTTTATTGCCAAAATTTGTAATTAAAAAAACATTAAAACGGTTATCGCTCGGTAAAACAGTATCGCCAGATTTGGCTGATGCTGTTGGCCTGTTGCTACTGTAAATAATACCTGTTTTACCTGGAAAAGATACAAATGTAGCATCAAGATCATCGTATACATCATTGGTAATTTGTGTAACTTTTTCTTTTTCAATGGCAAATGTATAAATATCTGAATGACCATTTTTTACTGCGGAAATAAGCAATGTACGGCTATCCAACATATACTTTACATCCTGCACCTGGTCAAATTTATCAGTAATATCAAATGTATATTGTTTCAAATTACTCAATACATCATATACAAATAACTTCAAACGACCCTCTGTTGTATAAATTACGGAGATCCTCGTGCCTTTTGGGTCCCAGGCAACTAATGGATAGCTGGGATTTATTTCTGCTTCGTAAGATCGGGTGCCGTACTTAAGCAAGGTTCTGTTTTCGTAACCTTCGTTTAAAATTAACCGAACAATACCTTTTTTAAATTGTGTTACAACATAGTCGTTGTTCTTTTTATTAGGGTTCACATTAAAACGATAATAATTTAAGCGTTTGCTTATATCAAAACCATCAATATAATTTCCTTTAGGATATGCTTTGCGGCGGGCAATATCTTTAGAGTATTTATCATCCTGATACTCCATAAACTCTGCCTGTAACTGCTTAAATGTAAGCTTGGTAATTTGCTTGCTTGCTTTATTTAAATTTTTATAAATTCTGGCTAAGTACAAAAAATAAGTAACGTTTTCTTTTTTATACTTTTCCTCAACATAATACCAAAAAGCATGACCTGCAAGGAGCGGTTTTTCAAAAGCGAATTTTGAGAATTTGCTATAATTTCCACTAAGCATTTCACTTTTAAGTTCATCATCTAAATCTGTACTCCAGTTTTCGCCAAGATAGGCCACATAGCCATCTGTAAGCCACACTGGCAAATCCAATAGCGTTTGGTTGCTCGCAACTTCACCCAAATCATCGCCAAACAAAACGTTTTTTGTTATTATATCTGCAATGCCCTGCCTAATTTGGCGTTTTAGGTTGTAGTGATTTGCGTCGTAATAAATCACCATTTTATTGTTCACCAGTTTGGTTATAGACCCAGCATTTAAGATATCAGATTCTAGCCCAATGTTGGTTTGTTTTTTATCAGCAAATTCATTGTATAAAATAATATTGGCTCGGCGTTGTAAACTATACTCTGCAGCAGTTTCAATTTGTGGTAGTTCTTTTTCAGCAACCTGTGCTGTAAATTTTGCAAGTTCCTGTCCACCATCGTAGAAGTAAACATTAAAATTTTGGGTTTGATAAAACTGCCACTTAAATTTTTTGTATTGAATTCTGTTTTTACCAAAAGTAACAGCGTTTACCTGAGCTGTTGTTATAAAAGCTGGAAGAATGAAAATAAAGGAAATAAGAATTATTCTGCTGAACTTTGCCATACTTATCTGTTATATTAAGTCTTAAAATTAGTTGATTACACTGTACAATTAAAATCATTTTAAATTAGCATACATGCTTACAATAAAATCATTCGAATTTAGTCCAATACAAGAAAATACGTACATACTTTACAATGAGTTTAACGACTGCATCATTATTGATCCGGGTTGTTATTTTGATGCTGAAAAAGAGGAATTAGTTGCTTTTATAACGGCCAATAAACTACTCCCCAAAATGCTCATTAATACACATTGTCATCTTGATCATGTATTTGGAAATAAATTCATGTCAGAAAAATATAATCTAACGTTACAACTTCACGAGAACGAAAAATCTGTTTTAGCATTTGCGCCTACTAGCGGCCTTATGTACAGCATGCCGTTTGATAATTATAATGGAGATTTTATTGTATTGAAAGCAGGCGATACAATTTCTTTGGGAAAAGATGTTTTAAAGGTTCTACTGGTGCCGGGTCATAGCCCCGGAAGCCTTGCGTTTTATAGTGCTGAAGATAAATTTGTAGTAAGTGGTGATGCTTTGTTTAAAAATAGTGTAGGTAGAAGTGATTTGCCCGGTGGCAACCATGAGCAACTTATTAGAAGTATAAAAGAAAATCTTTTGACGTTGCCTGAAGAAACTGTCGTTTATAGCGGTCATGGTCCTGTTACAACTATTGGTGACGAGCTTGGAAATAATCCTTATTTGAATTAATTATCAAAAAAGTATTTAGGTAGTTATTTTACATCCTTCCACCATTTTGTAAATTCCTGGTCCTCATTAAGCAATATTTTTTCACCAATCATGGGTGTTAATATGTTAAGTTTTGTCTGCTGATTTAAGGCTAGTAATTCGTTTATTGGTGTATCCCAGTCATGGTTTGCAAGTTTAAATTTACCCCAATGCACGGGTATAATTTTTTTAGCCTTTAATTCTTTTGCAGCCTGCAATACTTCATGCGGCAGCATGTGAATATATTTCCAGCTTAAGTCATACTGTCCGCATTCCAATATCGCAAGGTCGAAGGGTCCGAAAGCATCTCCTGCTTCTTTAAAATGGGCATCATAACCACTATCACCACCAATAAAAATTTTCTTTGTTGGTGTTTGTAAAATATAAGATAACCAAAGCGCTTTATTCCTTTTAAATCCTCTGCCTGAAAAATGTCTTGCAGGAATTGTATCAACTGTAAATCCACCTTTCAAATCTATATGTTTGTTCCAGTCTTCTTCAATAATATTGCCTTTTTTAAAACTCCATTTTTCAAAATGTGCACCGGTGCCTAATCCGCAAATAATTTGTTTTATTTTAGGCATTAAAGCCATTATCGTTTTGTAATCTAAATGATCCCAATGGTCATGGCTTATAAAAAGAAAATCTATTTCAGGTATATCGTCAACAGTATAAATATCGGCACCTGCAAAACTTCTTATAGAGAATGGCAATGGAGATGCAGCACCGCTCAATACGGGATCAACCAGTATTGTTTTCCCATCTGTTTGTATAAAATAAGACGAATGCCCAAACCAAACAAAAATATCTTCTTCATTTGATATGTTATGCAGGTTTGTTTTTACAGAAGGAAGTATTGAGGAAGGTTTCAGCCTAACATTTTTATTAAATAATAAATTTTTTATTACTATTGTCCGAGATATTTTTTAAATGAAGGGTGGATTTTTATCCACCCTTTTATATTATACTTGTTCTGCAAAGAAAATTATAATATGGACAAATCTACAAATGATGTCGGACAGCCGATATTCACTCAGGTACTTTCTTTAATAGATACTGCTT
>JBBRPX010000026.1:0-23651 GCA_038227505.1 Chitinophagales bacterium | reverse complement strand
TGACCTGACACTGAAAGAGCAGCAGCAGATGATGAGCCAAAGCTCTCTCTTGCCCGACTTCGACTTGTAGGACGAGATTCTTTTGGCAGAACAGGATGAAGATAATCTTCTCCTATCGATCTTTGGGTTTTATACAAGCCTTGACTCCTCCAGAAAATTCCCTCAGCTAACTGATAATGCATTGCTTGACCTTGTACAACAACAGACACTCAAATATTTTTATGACTTTGGTCACCCTGTAAGTGGGTTGGCAAGAGAGAGGAACTCATCAGGTGATCTTGTAACATCGGGTGGTTCGGGCTTTGGCATTATGGCAATGATTACAGGTGTGAGCCGAAATTTTATAACAAGGCCACAGGGGCTTCTGAGAATACGAACTATGGTTGGTTTTTTAAGAAACACTGCACAGACTTTTCACGGTGCATACCCACACTGGTTAAATGGCGCAACAGGTGCAGTTATTCCTTTTAGTCCCAATGACAATGGTGCTGACCTTGTAGAAACTGCTTTCCTTGCAGAAGGATTGCTTTGTGCAAGACAATATTTTAATGGTACAGATGCTACGGAAACAGCCATGCGTGCAGACATAAATTTCATCATCAACCGAATTGAATGGGACTGGTTTAGGCAGGGTTCTCAAAATGTTTTGACATGGCACTGGAGTCCTAATTTCGGTTTTGTTATTAACCAGCAAATAAAAGGATGGAACGAAACTTTGATGACATATGTGTTAGCAAAATCCTCTTCTACTCATACCATACCAAACATCGTTTATACCAACGGATGGGCCTCTAATGGAACTGCTCCGTTTACAAATGGAAATACTTATTTTGGTCTTCAACTTCCCCTTGGGCCAAATCTTGGTGGACCTTTGTTTTTTGAACATTATTCTTTTTTAGGTATTAATCCAACTGGTCTTAAAGATTCTTTTAATATTAATTACTCCACGCAAACAAAAAACCATACGCTTATCAATTACAATTACTGCAAATCGAATCCGCAGAACTATTATGGCTACAGCGATTCGTGCTGGGGTCTAACCGCATCTGATATTCCCGGTGGCGGCTATACAGCAAGTTCACCAACCAACGATGTAGGTGTTATTGCACCAACAGCTGCATTGTCTTCATTCCCTTACACACCAACAGAATCAATAAAGGCGCTTAAGTTTTACTATTATGTTTTGGGCGATAAAATTTGGAAACAATATGGTTTTGTAGATGCGTTTAAACTGGATGATCCTTGGTTTGCAGATTCTTTTCTGGCAATTGACCAGGGTCCAATTATTGTGAACATTGAGAACTATAGAACTGGGTTGATGTGGAATTTATTTACAAGTTGTCCGGAAGTAAAAACCGCCATGCAGTCTTTGGGTTTTAGTGCGCCATATTTGTAAATAATATTAGACCCTGTTTTATCCGTTTATATAAATGTTGTTTATAAAAGTTAATAAGCGAATTTGTGGCAAAATATATTTCTATGTTTATTAAAACGAGGATGCTGTTTCTTTTTTTGTTTTCATCGCTTGTAGTTTGCGCACAACAAACAACTGTTACGGCTACAGTTTTCAATCCATTAACAAGGCCGAAGAATTTATCAGATACAGCATTGTTGGAGCTTGTACAAAAACAAACCTTTAAATATTTTTGGGATTTTGCTCACCCCGTAAGTGGCATGAGCAGAGAGCGAAGTAATATTGCTTATGATTATGGTAGCGAAGTGGTAACGAGTGGCGGTACAGGCTTTGGCGTAATGAGTATAATTGTTGCGGCAGATAGAAAATGGATCACCAGAGATACCGCAGCTAAGTTTCTTTTAAAGATGGTAAAGTTTTTAAGCAAAGCCGATGCATACCATGGAGTGTTTTCTCATTGGCTCAATGGAGCTAATGGCAAAACAATTCCTTTTAGCAGAAAAGATGATGGAGCAGATTTAGTTGAAACATCTTATTTAATGCAGGGATTGTTATCTGCCCGTCAGTACTTCAACAATAATAATAATACAGAAAACGAATTGCGTAATCGCATAAACGGCTTGTGGAATGATGTGGAGTGGAACTGGTTTACAAAAGGCGGAGAAGATATTTTGTACTGGCATTGGAGCCCCAATAACGGATGGGCAATGAATTTTCCGGTACGGGGGTTTAATGAATGCTTAATAATGTATGTGCTTGCAGCCAGCGGCGATAATTTTCCTGTAACGGCCAGTGTTTATCACAAAGGATGGGTGCAGAGTAATTTCTTTAAAAACGGTAAAACATTTTACGGACACCTGTTGCCGCTGGGCTTTGATTATGGCGGTCCACTTTTCTTTTCTCAGTATTCTTTTTTGGGTTTAAACCCTACAACTTTAAAAGATAACTATGCAGACTATTGGGAACAGAATAAAAACCACACTTTAATTAATCACGACTACTGTGTTGATAATCCAAAACAATTTAAAGGCTACGGTTTAGACTGTTGGGGTCTTACAGCCGGAGATACATATAACGGATACGATGCTTACTCGCCACAAAATGATGGCGGTACAATTGCGCCTACTGCAGCGCTTTCTGCCTTTCCGTATACACCAGAATATTCAATGAAAGCATTAAAACATTTTTATTACGACCTTGGCGATAAAATATGGAGCAACTATGGTTTTGTTGATGGATTTAATGAAACAAAAAACTGGTATGCAAACAGCCATCTGGCAATAGACCAGGGACCAATAATTGTGATGATAGAAAATTACCGAACCGGTCTGTTATGGAAATTATTTATGAGCTGCCCCGAAATACAAAGAGGATTAAAGAAATTAAATTTTAGTTATTAATAAAACACATTTTAATTTAGTATGAAAATGATTTCTTTGTTTATAATTTTTGCAATGAGTTGGGGCGCTTTGCATGCGCAAGACTTTTCCCAATTTACAAAGCAAATATTTGTACAAAAAGGCGATACAATGCCATACAGAATACTTGTACCTGATAATTACGATCCTCAAAATAAATATCCACTCGTTATTTTTTTACATGGCTCGGGCGAGCGTGGAAACGATAATGAAAAACAATTGGTGCATGGTGCAGAATTATTTTTGCGTGACAGTATTAGAAAAAAGTATCCTGCCATTGTAGTTTTCCCTCAATGCAGTGAGAACAGTTACTGGAGCAATGTAAATATTGCACCGGACAATGTAACCGGCAAAAGAATCTTTCAGTTTACTACTGACAGCAAACCTACAGTTGCCATGAATTTGTTGATGAATTTAATGGATGATTTGAAGCACAAATATTCCGTTCAAAATAAAAAAATATATATCACAGGTTTATCTATGGGTGGTATGGGAGCTTTTGAAATTGTGCGCAGAAGACCAAAATTATTTGCGGCTGCCATGCCTATTTGCGGTGGTGCAAATCCTGCAACTGCAAAAGATATTCTAAAAACAAAGTGGTGGATTTTTCATGGAGAGAAAGACGATGTTGTAAATCCACAATACAGCAAGGATATGGCTACTGCTATCCTGAATGAAGGTGGGGCAGTTAAGCTTACCATTTACCCAAATGCAAACCACAATAGTTGGGACAGTGCGTTTGCAGAAAGTAATTTTATACAATGGATGTTTTCAAACAAGAAATAATATAAAGCAGCAGCAATTAAAAAGTTAATTTAAAAAATAATATTTACAGAATAAAGAACGAAATATGAAAATCCTACAAAAGATGATGCTGGCTTTTTTGCTCATCATTGCTGTTGAAGCAAATGCGCAAACATCTAATGCAACTATGAAAATCTACATAGATGCATTAATGAAAAAGATGACGTTGGATGAAAAAATTGGGCAGTTAAATTTACCTGGCTCTGGTGATATTGTAACGGGCCAGGCTGGCAACTCAGATATTGCAGGAAAAATAAAGCAAGGGAAGGTCGGTGGACTTTTCAATATAAAAGGTGTTGATAAAATAAGGGCAGTACAAAAAATTGCTGTAGAAAACAGCCGCTTAAAAATACCATTGCTTTTTGGTATGGATGTCATACATGGTTACCAAACAGAATTTCCTATACCACTTGCATTATCCTGCACATGGAATATGCAGATGATAGAACAGAGTGCAAGAATAGCAGCCATGGAAAGCAGTGCTGATGGTATTTGCTGGACTTTTAGTCCGATGGTAGATATTGCCCGAGATGCACGCTGGGGAAGAATTGCAGAAGGCAGCGGTGAAGATCCTTATCTCGGTTCTGCAATAGCAAAAGCAATGGTAAAAGGTTACCAGGGCGATCTGTCGAAACCCGATAATATTATGGCTTGCGTAAAACATTATGCATTGTATGGAGCTGCAGAGGCTGGAAGAGATTACAATACAACTGATATGAGTCGCATAAGAATGTACAACGAATATTTTCCACCATACAAAGCGGCTGTTGATGCCGGCGCAGCAAGTATAATGGCTTCCTTTAATGAGGTTGATGGAATACCGGCAACGGGTAATAAATGGTTAATGACGGATGTATTGCGCAACCAATGGGGCTTTAAAGGATTTGTCGTAACAGACTACACAGGTATAAATGAAATGACCGCACATGGTATGGGCGACTTACAAAAAGTTTCTGCATTGGCATTAAATGCAGGTATTGACATGGATATGGTGGGGGACGGATTTTTAACCACACTTGGTAAATCGCTGCAGGAAAAAAAAGTAACCCTTAAGCAGATTGATGATGCCTGCAGAAGAATTTTAGAGGCAAAATACAAACTCGGTTTGTTTACAGACCCTTACCGATATTGTAACCCTGAAAGAAGTAAAACGGAAATTGGTACACCTGCAGATATTGCTGCGGCGAGAAAAACTGCAACCGAAAGTTTCGTACTCTTAAAAAACAGGAGTAATATTTTACCTATTTCAAAAAGTAAAAAAATTGCGGTTATTGGTCCGCTTGGCGATAACAAAGAAAATATGCCAGGCACATGGAGTGTGGCTACAGATTTTAAAACTGCAGTAACAGTAAAAGAAGGCTTGCAAAATGCACTCGGTGCAAATGCAAAAGTTTTGTATGCAAAAGGTTCTAATCTTTTTGAAGAAGCCGCGCTGGAAGAAAGAGCGACCCTGTTTGGTAAAACGCTCGGTCGTGATAACAGAACGACCAAACAATTACTTGATGAAGCCCTTGCAGTTGCCAATGAGTGTGATGTGATTATTGCTACATTGGGCGAAGCAGCAGAAATGAGTGGCGAAAGTGCCAGCAGGACAAACTTGGAAATACCGCAAACACAAAAAGATTTGTTGAATGCGTTATTAAAAACAGGCAAGCCGGTTGTACTTGTATTATTTGCAGGACGACCAATGGTTTTAACCGAAGAAAATAAAAATGTTCCCGCTATTTTAAATGTTTGGTTTGCCGGCTCCGAAGCAGGAAACGCCATTGCTGATGTATTGTTTGGCGATGTGAATCCATCGGGAAAACTAACCACCTCTTTCCCGCAGAATGTAGGGCAGGTGCCAATTTATTATGCGCATAAAAATACCGGTCGTCCATTGCCTGAGGGTAAATGGTTTCAAAAATTCCGATCTAATTATTTAGATGTTTCCAACGACCCACTATACCCTTTTGGTTATGGTTTAAGTTATACCACTTTTAATTACAGCGATGTCAAATTGAGTAGTAAATCAATGAACTATTCAGGCAATATTACCGCAACGGTAACCCTTAAAAATACCGGTTCAAGAGATGGTGCAGAAGTTGTACAGCTATATATACAGGATTTGGTAGGAAGCGTAACAAGACCTGTAAAAGAATTAAAGGGGTTTCAAAAAGTTTTTCTTAAAGCCGGAGAAAGCAAAGAAATCAGTTTTAAAATAACGGAAGAAGATTTAAAATTTTATAATACTGCATTAAAGTTTGTTTCAGAACCAGGAGATTTTAAAGTTTATATCGGGGGTAGTAGCAAAGATGTAAAAGAAGCTGGCTTTAAGTTATTATAAATTAAAATATTAATTTTTCAGCTGCAAGTGCAACGGTTATATCGTTGTATTTGCAGCTATCTTTTTTTAAATACTTTTGCCGCATGAAAAAACCGCTTAAGAATATTCTGTTTGATATGGGCAATGTGCTGTTTAGTATTGATTACAAAAAAACACAGGAAGCGTTTGAGGCCTTGGGATATAATAATTTTTCAGAAATGTATTCTCAGTTTACAGCAGATGCGCTTTTTGAAAAACTGGAAACCGGTAAAATATCTACAGAAGAATTTTATGAAAAGTTGATAGCTTCTCACGCCGAAACGGTCACCGAACAACAAATAACAAGTGCATGGAACGGCATGCTGTTGCATTGGAGAATCGAGAGCCTTACATTTTTAAAAATACTTGCAAAAAAATACAAACTTTATTTGCTCAGCAATACAAACGATATTCATCTTGCTGCTGTAAATAATTTGCTAAAACAAGAAACAGGAAAAGAAAGTATTGACGATCTTTTTACGAAAGCATATTATTCTCACAAAATAAATTTAAGAAAACCCAATGCTGATATTTTTGAATTTATAGCAAGAGATGCAGGTATTAATCCGCGGGAAACTTTGTTTATAGATGATCTAAAAAATAACATTGAAGCCGCCGCATTACTGGGTTTCAAAACACATTTATTGTTAGAAGGAGAAACGGTTGAAGGGCTCGATTATGAGAGTTATTGATGTAAAATAGTATGTTTTATAAACTCCTATTTTCTTAGAGAGTTGATAAAACATAATAAACAGAAAAGTGTTTCCTCTATCACACTAAATTTTAACCGTTCCCATCCATTATTTTATTTTGATGCATAATGCTTTCCATGTGTACAGCATCGTAATACTTTGTCATAAATTCTCTGCTGAGTTTTAAAGATTCCCCTTTTTGGTAAGCTCTTTCTAAAATTTCATTCCACCTGTTGGTTTGTAAAATGGTGATGTTGTTTTCTTTTTTGTATTGCCCAATCTGCTCAGCAACTTTCATGCGCTGGCTTATAATCTGCATCAACTCATCATCCAAATGATTTATCTGCTGGCGAAGTTTTTCCAGCGCTGCATGAAATTCAGGAGAGTTGATATCTTCTTTTCTCCACTCAATTGCATCCAATAAAACAGAAAGTAGAGCAGGGGTTATTTGTTGTTTTGCGTCGCTCCATGCTGCATCAGGGTTAATATGACTTTCAATCATCAACCCATCATAATCTAAATTGATAGCCTGTTGGGAAACGGCTTGCAAAATATCTCGGCGTCCACTGATGTGAGACGGATCGCAGATTAACAACATGCCTGGATTGCGCCTTTTCATTTCAATGGCAAGATGCCACATTGGTGCGTTTCTATATTCTGTATTGCCATAAGAACTAAATCCACGGTGAATTAAACCAACCTGTTTTATGCCAGCCTTTTCAATGCGCTCCACAGCGCCCATCCACAATTCAATATCTGGATTGATAGGGTTTTTTATGAGTACCGGAATATCAACGCCTCTTAAAGCGTCAGCCACTTCCTGCACACTAAATGGGTTTACAGTTGTACGAGCACCGATCCACAAAACATCTACATCAAAACTAAGCGCATCTTCTACTTGCTTTGCTGTTGCAACTTCTACAGTTGTCGGCAAACCTGTTATTTTTTTTGCTTGTGCAAGCCATGGCAAACCTTTTACGCCAACACCTTCGAACATACCGGGGCGTGTTCGTGGTTTCCAAATACCTGCACGCAGCATATCTATTTTGCCCGTTGCAGCTAACTGCGTTGCGGTTTCAATCATTTGTTCCTCTGTTTCTGCACTGCATGGCCCCGAAATTATTAAGGGTCTTTTAGCCCACAGTTCCTTTACCTTTTCTTTCATTATTTTACTTTTTAAAATGCTTATTGTATTTTTTAAAATTCTACAATTTTATTCTATTTCACTTCAATTTTACTCTCCTTAATTTCTCTCCCCTCAGGGGAGGATAGGAGGGGCTGTTTTTCTACTTCACAATCCTCTTAATCTTGTTTGCATCTTCTATCAACTCCTGCAGATAATTGTAATTTTCTTTTTCCAGACAACTTTTAAATTTTTTTAACTGCATGATATGTTCGTTTAAAACATCCAATACATTTTCTCTGTTCTGTTTAAAAATTGGAACCCACATAGCAGCATTGCTTTTTGCAAGCCTTACCGTACTTTCAAAACCTCCACTTGCCAGTTCAAAAATTGCATCATCTTCCCGTTCTTTTTCCAATACCGTATTTGCCAACGCAAAACTTGTAATGTGTGAAATATGGCTAACGTAAGCAGCATGTAAGTCATGTGCCTGTGCATCCATATAAACGAGGTGCATGCCTATTTTTTTATAAATAAATTCTATTGTTTCCAATGCATCTGTTGCAGAATTTTCCTTGTCGCATATTACACAGGCTTTGCCTGCAAAGGCACCGCTTACAGCGGCGCCAGGACCGCTGTGCTCCGTTCCCCACATAGGATGTGTGGCCACAAATCTTTGTCTTAACGGATGGGTTTTAAGCACATCACAAAAAGCTAATTTGGTAGAACCTGCATCGGCAATTACATGATTCGGCGTCACCAATTCCATCAATTTCTTTACTACAGTTACCGTTGCATCTACTGGAATGGCTAAAAAAATTAAGGTACTTTTTTTAACGGCTGCTTCAAGCGATAGCGCTTCATCAATTAAACCCAATGACAATGCTTGTTCTATATTTATTTCGCTTGCATCTACTCCAATAATATTTTTGGCAAGATGATTTTCTTTTAAAGCAAGTGCAAATGATCCTCCAATTAATCCCACACCTATTATGGTAACATTTTCAATGGTCATTGTCTGCTGTTTTTAATTCTTTCAATGGCTTCTTCAAATTTTTGAAAAGGTGCACACAAACTGATGCGTACATAATTGTTTCCATTACTACCAAATATGCCACCCGGCGTTACAAAAACATTTGCATTGTATAATACCTCATCGCTTAATGCAAAACTATCTTTAAATGTTGAAGGAACTTTAGCCCAAACAAACATTCCTGCCTGCCCTGCATCGTATGTACAATTTAAAAGGTCAAGTAATTCCAATGCTTTTTCTTTACGCTCTTTGTAAGTTTTGTTTACACTGTCATACCAGTCTTTGCCCAGACTCAATGCCTTTGCTGCAGCCAGTTGCACGGGCAAAAACATACCGCTGTCCATATTGCTTTTAAAACGAAGTACTTCTTCTATTCTTTCTTTTGCACCACATAATATTCCCACTCTCCATCCTGCCATGTTTTGGCTTTTACTGAGAGAGTTTAATTCAATAGCAACATCCATTGCACCCTCAGCGCTTAATATGCTCATCGGTGTTTCGTTTAAAATAAAACTATAAGGGTTGTCGTGTACAATTAAAATATTATGTGCTTTTGCAAATGCAATTATTTTTTTAAAAATTTCTTTTGTAGGAAGTTTGCCCGTGGGCATATGCGGATAATTTACAAACATTAATTTCACTTTGCTTAAATCTGTTTTTGACATTGCTTCAAAATCAGGCAACCAGTTATTTTCTTCTGACAAGTCATAATTTACACAACTACCACCTGCTATGGTTACTGCACTTTTATAAGTTGGATATCCCGGATTCGGTATCAGCGCTTCATCACCCGTATTCAAATATGTCATACAAATATGCATGATGCCTTCTTTGCTTCCAATCAACGGCAGTATTTCTGTAGCAGCATCTACATCTACCCCATACCATTGTTTATACCAGGCTGCTGCTGCATTTCGAAGTATCGGCGAACCCTTATAAGACTGATAAGCATGTGTATTTTCTTTTGCTGCCTCTTCTTGCAATGTTTTTATAACATCGGGGTGGGGAGGTAAATCAGGACTACCAATACCAAGATTGATGATGTTCTTCCCTTCTTGATTTAAGGCTTCAATCTCTCTTAGTTTTTGCGAAAAATAATACTCGCTTACACCCGCCAATCTATTCGCTGTTTTAATGTTCATTTTTTATTTTTAATAAATTTTATTTTTCCCTCCACTTCAATCTTCTTCTTTTTCCTTCCCTCTGGGGAGGTCAGGAGGGGCTTTCTTTCCCCCTCCTCAGGAGGGGTTAGGGGAGGCTTCTTTTACCATTCCTATAAACTCCATAAACCTTCAAAGATTTCGTAACCCTTTTCATTTTTTCTATTGTTTCATTAAAGCTTTTCAAATTTTCAAATTCCATATCTGCATGAAAAGAATAATTAAAATTACTGCCGGGTATGGGGAAACTTTGCAACTTGCTGAGGTTAATACCTGCTGCAGCAATTGCCGCCAAAACTTTTACCAGACTACCTTTTGAGTGGTCTGTAGTAAAATTTACAGAAGCCTTATTAGCATTTTCTATTTCATCAAAAGTACCCGTTCGTTGAAGTACCAAAAAACGGGTATAATTATTTTTCATTGTTTGTATGCCTGGTGCTAAAATGTCTAAGCTATACAATTCGGCTGCAAGATTACTAGCTATGGCAGCAGCATGTTTATTTTTATGCTGATGGATGTGTTTTGCACTCAATGCTGTATCCTCGGTTTCAACCAATTTCCAATTGTACTTTTCAAGATATTCTATACATTGCAACAATGCCATTTGGTGACTGTGCACCTCTTTTATGTCTTCCAGTTTTACGCCGGGGTTTACCAGTAAGTTTTGTTTAATCCTGAGGTACACTTCGCCTACAATAACCAGCTGGCTGTTTTGCAACAGTGTGTAATTAGGTAAAATACTTCCGGCAATAGAATTTTCAATGGCCATTACCCCAGCATCGCTTTCTTTTTTATTGGCTGCTATTTTTACCACTTCTCTAAAGTTTCCACATGGGATCACCTCTACCTTTTTACCAAAAAACTGTTGCGCTGCTTTTTGGTGAAAACTGCCCTCGTAACCTTGTATAGAAACTTTTACTGCCATAATATAAAAACAAAAATCCCGGCTTGTTAGCCGGGATTTTTTATGTTTTGATTTAATGTTATTCTATTAATTCAACATAAAGCATCCCGTTCTATTTGTAAAATAAAAATAATAACAGAATGCGTTGTATGTTTTTGTAATTGCCATGTTCAGTCCAAAAGTAGTAAATAATTTTAGTTTGCAAAACTTATTTTGGCAAGGCTTTTTATTTTTTAAAATAAAAACAGTAGTTTTTCGAAAACATTTTGTCATTTAAATATGTCAACCTTAAATTTCCAAAGTGTGCAGTTTGCTTTTTTGCCTGTACTGTCATAACATGTTTATTAAAAAAAGACAGGAATAATAATTTTCATTCTTTTAAAAGTTTCGTCAGCTTATTGCCAATGTTTTTTTTCGCTTAACTTGCTTTTATGGTCATTGATAAAATAATTATTTACAAATTCAGCATTCCAATGCATCCATTTACCATTGCAACAGGTACCATGGATTATGCGCAAAATACTTTGATAAAAATATTTACAGATACCGGGTTAACCGGAATTGGTGAATGTTCTGCTTTTCCGATGATAGTGGGCGAAACCCAAAATACCTGCTTTGAAATGGCAAAAGATTTTGCTAATCTATGGAAAGGCAAAGATGCTTTGAACATAGAAGAAAGATTGAGTGAACTGCATGCTTTTACTGCAGGTAACAGTACTATAAAAAGTGCATTCGATATGGCATTATATGATATAGCAGCGCAAAATGCGGGGCAACCTTTGTATGAATTTTTAGGTGGTTCAAAAAAGGGTATGCTTACCGATATTACTGTTGGTATTGGTTCTCCCGAAACAATGGCCACACAGGCAAAAGCCTTTACTGACAATGGTGCACAAATTTTAAAGATAAAATTGGGTAAAGACGTGGCAACGGATGTTGAAAGAATTAAAGCAATAAGAGCTGCTGCAGGAAATAACGTTTCAATTAGAATAGATGCCAACCAAGGCTGGAGTTTTGAAGATGCCGTAAATGTACTTTCGCAATTAGGTAAATACGATATTGAGTTTTGCGAGCAACCAATGCGCATTTATAATGATGAGTATTTACCTGAGCTGATAAAGATTTCTCCCATTAAAATAATGGCAGACGAAAGCGTGTATCACCACCACGATGCATTGCGATTAATTAAAAACAAGGCATGCAATTACATTAATATAAAATTTGCAAAAAGTGGTGGCATTCACGAAGCAGTAAAAATTATTGATGTAGCAAAAAAACACAATATTCCTTGTATGATGGGTGGCATGCTCGAAAGCAGAGTAGCATTATCGGCATTTGCACATTTTGCTGCCGCTAACCCTCAAATTATTTTTTATGATATGGATACCTGTATGCTTGGCCACAAGGTAGATCCTGTAATTGGCGGTGTTACTTATAATGGTTACAATGTGCAGTTACCTGATGGAATTGGGATAGGTGCAGATGTGGAGGAGACTTTTTTGAAAGATTGCGAGATGGTTGAAATTTAAAATAAATTAAGACCCATCTCTTATTTAACTTCCTCGTAATCAATATAATCGTCCTTAGAAATTTTTTCGGCGGCTTTGGGTACTTGCGGTGCTTGAGATTGTTGTCTTTGTTGCTCCGCCTGTGCACGTTGTTGCTGTTGCATGCGTTGTTGCATGTCACTCATTTTTCCTCTCATCTGCTTACTCGCTGTGTATAAGGGAATAATAAAGCCAAAAATTAATTTATAAAGGATGTAAATAACTACTAGTTCACCTATTAGTCTAAGAATATTCATGCAGCAAAGTTATTAAGGTCAATAATATGTTCTTGTTAAATTTTGCAAAGAGTAACAGGTTATCTTTTGGTAAATATATCGTTCATATGTATATTTGCAGCAGATAAAGAAGAAGAAAGGAAGGGAACCAGCGGTTCCCTTCTTCTTTTATAAAAAAATATGGCAACAGAAACCAATGCAGACACGGTAAAAAGGATACTCTTAACCCTCCTTTTTGATGATATTTTCTTTGTTGATATGAAGATAAAACCTACCAACAACATCAAAATATTTTTAGATGCTGATAGTGGGCTTGGAATTGAAAAGTGCATAAAAATTAATCGTAGACTTTATAAGCAGGTAGAAGAAATGGGCTTTTATCCGGAAGGAGATTTTTCTTTAGAAGTTTCTAGCCCGGGCATTGATGAACCACTTAAAATGTTGCGCCAGTATGTAAAAAATATCGGTAGAAATGTAGAAGTAACATTGAGCGATGATACTACTAACGAAGGAATATTATTAGAGGCATCAGAAGAAGGTATTGTAATTGAACATACAGAAGGTAAGAACAAAAAAGCAGTAACGACACAAATTCCAGTTTTGTTTACAGATATGAAACAGACGGTAGTGCAAATAAAATTTTAATAACAAAACCCCATGCATGCGGGGCAGTAAACGTTTGCAGGCAAGGAATATGGCAAGTATTAATTTAATAGAATCCTTTCAGGAATTTAAAGAAGCAGAAAATATTGATCGCCCTACACTTATGAAAGTGATGGAGGATGTTTTTAAAACACTTATCCGTAAAAAATACGGCAGCGACGATAATTTTGATGTTATTGTAAATGATCAAAAAGGCGATTTGGAAATTTTTCGTCGCAGAACTATTGTAGATGATGATGATCTGTATAACACCCTTACAGAGATCGAACTCAAGAACGCCATTTTGATTGAGCCTGATTATACAGTAGGTGAAGAATTGTATGAAGAAGTAGATATACAGAAAGAATTTGGTCGCCGTGCAATATTGGCAGGTAAGCAAACACTTGCAGCACGTATTGGCGATTTAAAGAAAAATATACTTATAAAAAAATACGAAGAGCGTATTGGTGAAATTGTAAGTGGTGAAGTGCACCAGGTTTGGAAAAAAGAAGTGTTGATTTTAGATGAAGAAGGCAACGAAATGTTGTTACCAAAATCAGAGCAGATCAACGCTGACTACTTTAAAAAAGGCGAAACAGTTCGTGCAGTTGTAAAGAAAGTAGAGCTAAAAAATAGTCAGGCAATTATCATTCTTTCTCGTACAAGTCCCGTATTCCTTGAAAAACTTTTAGAAATTGAAGTGCCGGAGATATTTGACGGTCTGATTGTTGTTAAGAAGATTGTGCGTGACCCGGGTGAACGTGCAAAAGTAGCTGTAGAAAGTTATGATGACCGAATTGATCCCGTTGGTGCATGTGTGGGTATGAAGGGAAGTCGTATACATGGAATAGTTAGAGAATTAAAAAATGAAAATATTGATGTTATAAACTGGACAGCAAATACTCAGTTATTAATACAACGCTCTTTAACGCCCGCAAAAATCACGAGTATAGATCTTGATAATGAAAAGATGCATGCAAAGGTTTATTTAAAGCCAGATCAGGTATCGCTTGCAATTGGTCGCCGTGGGGTGAACATTAAATTAGCTTGCGAATTAACAGGTTATAATATTGATGTGTTTAGAGACAACGAAGGAGAAGAAGATGATTTTGATATTGATTTGGAAGAGTTCTCAGATGAAATTGAACCATGGGTAATTGAAGCGCTTAAAAAAGTAGGCTGCGATACCGCACGATCAGTATTAGATCTTACTGACGAAGAGCTTGAAAGAAGAACAGATTTAGAAAAAGAAACAATTGCCGACCTTAAAAAAATCTTGAAAGAAGAATTCGAAAAAGAATAAATTAGGACGTATGAATTGATAAAAAAATATAAACAATAGAAAAATTTTGTCCCGCTGTGCGGGACAGCAAAAAAAAAGAATGTCAGAATTAATTACACCCAGGCTGATGGCAGCCGCCAAAGAGTTTAACATAGGTGCAAGCACCTTGATAGACTTTCTTGTATCTAAAAATTTAAACGGTACTGACGATCTGAAGCCTACTTCAAAGCTTACAGACGAAATGTACCGTGTGGCGCTAAACGAATATCAACAGGATAAATCTGCAAAAGAAAAAGCAGATAAAGTTGAGTTGATAAAGTCAAATGTTGCAGATCCAAAAAAGAAAAGAGATGAGCAGGATCTTTCGTTTAAAAAGAAAGAAGAAAAGCCAAAAGAACTTCCTAAAGAAGAACCAAAGGAAGTAGTACCTGTAGTTATAGAAGAAAAAATAGAAAATATTCCTGCACCGGTGTTACAAATTACGCCTGTAGAAATACCTGTTGTAGAAGAAAAAAAGGTTAAAGAAGCACCGAAGGTGGAGGAAGTTGTTCCTGTGCAAGAAGTCGTTGCAACTGAACCTGAAAAACCTTCTATTACAAAAATTGATGCTCCGGAATTGGAAGGGCCAAAAGTGTTGGATAAAATTGATTTAAATGCTATCGATTCTTCTACCCGTCCTAAAAAAAGTACGAAGAAAAAAGAAGATGTTGTAGTTGAAAATACCGACACGCCTGTAGAGCCAAGCAAAAAAGCAACAGCTGAAGCGGCTCCTGTAATAGAACCTGTGGTAATCAATGTACCAAAAGTTGTAGAAACAGTTGAAGCAAAGGATGCTGCTCCGGTAATAGAAAATATACAAACAGCCAGGCTTACGGGTCCAAAAATTATGGGTAAAATTAATTTACCTGTAGATAATGATACTAGACCTAAGAGAGAAGATATCAGCAAAAGAAAGCGCATTCCAATGCAGAAAAAACCTGGTACGGGCGCTATTCCAGATAACCGTGGTCCAAGACCTGCGGGCGGTCCACAACAAGGTGGCGGCGGTTTCAACAGAGGGCCACAAACTGGTGGCCAAGGTGGTGTAGGCGGCGGTGCTCGTGGTCCACAACAAGGTGGCGGTAGTAATAGATTCCAACGTCCTGGTCTAAATACAGGTACACCCGTACGCAGAGAAGATAAGATAATTGACGCCAAAGAAATACAAGAAAAGCTGAAGCAGACTCAAGCAAAACTTGCAGGTTCTGGCGGTAGAGGAAAAAGCTCAAAAGCAAAATACAGAAAAGAAAAGAGGGATCTATTTAACGAAGCACAAAGCAATAGACCAGATGAAGGAAACAAACTTCAGGTTACAGAGTTTATTTCTGTAAGTGAATTAGCAGGTTTGATGGATGTGAGTTTTGCAGATATCATAAGCAAGTGTATGAACCTTGGTATTATGGTATCTATTAACCAGCGTTTGGAGGCCGATGTTATTGAATTGGTAGCAAGTGAGTTTGATTATGAAGTAGAATTTATTGGGGTAGACGATGCGGCAGAGTTGGAAGTGGACAACGAAATAGATGATCCTGCCTTATTAAAAGATAGAGCACCAATCGTTACGATCATGGGTCACGTAGATCATGGTAAAACCTCTTTGCTCGATTATATTAGAAACACAAATGTAATTGCAGGTGAGGCCGGTGGAATTACCCAGCATATTGGTGCGTATGAGGTTACATTACCAAGCGGCAGAGCAATCACTTTCCTGGATACGCCGGGTCACGAAGCATTTACTGCCATGCGTGCACGTGGTGCAAAGGTTACAGATATTGCGGTGATTGTTGTCGCAGCGGATGATGCGGTGATGCCACAAACAAAGGAAGCAATCTCTCATGCACAGGCAGCTAATGTGCCGATGATATTTGCCATAAACAAAGTAGATAAAGACGGTGCAGATCCTGAAAGAATTAAACAACAACTTGCCGGTATGAATATATTGGTTGAAAGCTGGGGTGGTAAATTTCAAAGCCAGGAAATTAGTGCAAAGAAGGGTGAAAACATTGATTTGTTGCTAGAGAAAATATTACTTGAAACAGATATTTTAGAATTAAAAGCAAATGCTGATAAAGGTGCTTCGGGTACTGTAATTGAAGCATCGCTTGATAAAGGTCGTGGTTACGTGGCAACGATACTTGTACAAAATGGTACATTAAAGCAGGGAGATATGATCGTATCTGGTCAGTTTTTCGGCAAAGTAAAAGCCATGTACAATGAGCGTAACGTTCGTTCAGAAAAAGCGCCACCATCAACCCCTGTATTAATTTTAGGCCTAAATGGCGCACCGCAGGCAGGAGAAACATTTAAAGTATTTGCAAACGAAAGTGATGCACGAGAAAATGCTTACAAGCGTGGACAGATATTGCGTGAGCAGGGTATGCGTGCAAGAAAGCATATTACATTAGAAGAGATTGGTCGTAGATTGGCTTTAGGAAACTTTAAAGAATTGAACGTAATTCTTAAAGGTGATGTGGATGGATCGGTAGAGGCATTGAGTGATTCACTACAAAAATTAAGTACAGAAGAAATTGTAATTAAAGTAATACACAAAGCGGTGGGTGCCATCACAGAAAATGATGTAAACCTTGCTGCAGGTTCAGATGCGATCATTATCGGTTTCAACGTTCGTCCAAGTATTCAGGCAGCTCGTTTGGCAGAAAATGAATCTATCGAAATTAAAATGTACTCTATTATTTACAACGCTATTGAAGAGATTAAGAGTGCCATGGAAGGTATGCTTGAGCCTACAGTAGAAGAGAAAATTTTGGGTAATGTTGAGATACGTGAGACTTACAAATTTGATAAGGCAACTGTTGCAGGTTGTACTGTATTGGATGGTAAAATGGCTAGAAACAGCCGCATACGTTTGGTAAGAGAAGGTATCGTAATATTTACAGGTGAACTTTCAAGTCTTAAACGTTACAGAGATGATGCAAAAGAAGTTACCAGTGGCATGGAGTGTGGTTTGGTAATTAAAAATTACAACGACATAAAAGTAGGAGATATTGTAGAAGCATTTGAAGAAGTAGAAGTAAAAAGAACTTTGTAATAATTATATACAAAACTTAAAGACCGTTTTATAAAATTGCAGCACTAACCCCGCTGCAATTTTTTGTTAAATGAACGCATAATAAACCTTATCTATAGCTACAGCCTTAACTTTGGAAGCTACAAGATTTTAAAAAAAATACATGAAAAAAAGAATACTATTTACTGCTTGTTCATTTCTAATATTAGTAACTGCATTTGCACAACCCAATAAAGTAAATGTCGATAAGATTATAGGGATTGTAGGTAATAAAATTGTTTTAAAAAGTGATGTAGAAGATCGCTTGCTGGATATGCAGCGCCAGGGTGCTGAAATTCCAGCTAACGGAAAATGTTTTATTCTACAGGATTTGATGGGTACTAAAACTTTGGTATTGCAAGCAGAAAAAGATTCGTTGCCCGTAACAGACGAGGAAGTGGAAGGAGACGTTGACAACAAAGTAAGAACCTATATAAATCAGTTTGGTGGTAAAGAGGAACTTGAAAAAGTTGCTGGAAAGACTGTTTACCAACTAAAAGAAGATATGCGTGGCCCTATTAAAGATCAAAAACTTGCCATGGCAATGCGTAATAAAATTGTGGATGGTATCAGAATTACCCCTAATGAGGTAAGGAATTATTTCTTAAAAATACCTAAAGATAGTTTACCCTTTTATGAAACAGAACTTGAAATAGGGCAGTTAATTGTTTTTCCAAAGGCGAGCAGAGATGCCGAGGAATATTGTAAAGAACAATTGAATGAATATAAAAAAGCTATTGAGAGCGGCAAGAAAGATTTTAAGCAGGCTGCTGCACAATACTCAGATGAGCCCGGTGCTAAAGAAAGATTTGGGCAAATGGAAATAAACAGAGAGCAAAAAGATATAGATCCAACATTTATGGCCAAGGCTTTTACCTTAAAGGAAGGGCAAATATCTAATCCATTTAAAAGTAAGTTTGGTTACCACATAATACAATTGGTTAGTAGAAATGGGAACGACGCTGTTGTACGCCACATAATTAAAATTCCTCAGGTTACTGGCGTTGAATTAAAAGAAGGTTTTGAAAAGCTTGATACGGTTCGTGCAAAACTTATTGCAGGTACTATTGATTTTGGCAGCGCAGTAAATAGATATGCAGATGACGAAAACAGCAAATTTACTGCCGGTATGATGCAGGGTCAAAACGGAACTTTTTTAACCATCGATCAATTAGATAAAGAAATTATACCAATTCTAAAGAATTTAAAACCGGGTGGTTTTTCTCAACCTGCTGAATATACTGACCCATCAGGAAAGAAGGGGGTTAGAATAGTTTATCTTAAAACTCAAACAGAACCGCACAGGGAGAACATGAAGGATGATTACAGCAAAATTTCATTGCGTGCACAGGAAAGGAAAAAGGAAGATGCATTGGAAAAATGGTTTGGCAGCAGATTGAGTTCCTATTATATAATGATAGATCCGGAGTTTAAAGATTGTGATTCAATGAAGACTTGGGTAGATGCTATGAGTAAGAGGAAATAAGTATCAAGATATCAGACAAAAGATTAAAGATAAAAGACAATGCCAGCTTTAATAGGTTGGCATTTTTTTTAATGTTTATCTTGTGCATAATAAAAAGCCCCTCCTATCCTCGCCGAAAGGGAGGGAAAAGAAAAGATTTGTTGTTGAAGAGCGGCAGGATAGAAGCGGAAAGCACGCAAGCGAGGAACGAGTGCGGACTTGTAGCGCATAGCCTGAACAAAAGTTTAATAAAGCAAGAATGTTTACCGCCCAAATATTCTTATAAAAAAGCAAAAATTTGATAGATAAAAAAAACATAGTAAACCAAGCAGAGCAGGCAATTTTAGTTGGCGTAATACAACCTGACCAAACTGAAATACAGGTAAATGAATTTATAGATGAACTGGAATTTTTAGCAGAAACTGCAGGAGTAAAAACGGTAAAAAGATTTACACAAAGATTAAAACATCCTGATGCAAGATCGTTTGTAGGAAAAGGGAAACTGGAAGAAATTAAAAAATTTATCCTCAGCAAAGGGAACATTACGCTCGTAATTTTTGATGATGAACTTACCGGTTCTCAAATACAAAATATTGAGAAAGAAATAAATACCAGAACCATTGACAGAAGTGATTTGATACTTGACATATTTGCCAGCAGAGCTAAAACTGCCCAGGCAAGAACGCAGGTAGAGCTTGCGCAATACCAATACATACTGCCTCGTTTGAAAGGTATGTGGAAGCATTTGGAAAGACAGGGTGGAGGTGTTGGTACCCGCGGACCAGGAGAAACCGAAATTGAAACCGACAGAAGAATTGTAAAAGATAAAATAAGTTTATTAAAAAAAAGGCTCGAAGATTACGACAGGCAGGCTATGACGCAGCGGCAAGAACGTGGCGAATTTATTAGAGTTGCATTGGTTGGATACACGAATGTGGGGAAAAGTACCATCATGAACGGACTTAGTAAAAGCGAAGTATTTGCAGAGAATAAATTATTTGCAACGCTCGATACAACTACCCGCAAATGTGTGTTTGAACAAACACCTTTTTTGTTGAGCGATACAGTAGGTTTTATCCGCAAACTCCCTCACCATTTAGTAGAAAGTTTTAAAAGCACGTTAGATGAAGTGAGAGAAGCCGATGTATTGCTGCATGTGGTAGATATTGCGCACCCACAATATGAAGAACAATTGGAAGTAGTGAACAAAACCCTTGCCGAGCTTGGCTGTACGGACAAGCCAACCATTACTATTTTTAATAAAATGGATAAGTTTGAAGAAGTAACTTTTGATGAGTGGCTGGAGGAAGATGTAAAAAAAGATATTTTGCGAGAGTTAAAAGATCGCTGGGAAGAAAGTACAAAAGGCAACTGTGTTTTTGTATCGGCCATTGATAAAAAGAACTTTGATGTATTAAGGCAAACCATACTTCATAAAGTGAGAGATATGTACCAGATCAGGTATCCATATAAAGCAGAATATTTTTATTAATACGTTTGTTTAGATGGATAAAAAATACAAATGGTATAAAATTGTAGACAGCATCGATGAGATTTTATTTTCTTAAAATGGTCTTGCTGAATGGGACGTAAACGGAAAGAAGATTTGTCTTTCGTTGTTTAAAGAACAGTTGTGCGCCACTTCTTTGAATTGCCCACACGCGGGCGGCAATTTAAGCCACGGTTATGTTGATGCTGCAGGTAATATTGTATGTCCGTTGCACCGCTATAAATTTTCACTACAAACTGGCAGAAATACTTCAGGAGAGGGTTATTATCTTAAAACTTATCCTGTAGAAAAAAGACCCAATGGTTATTTTATTGGGATGGAAGATGGCGGACTTTTTAATTGGTTAAAATAATTGAAATTATATTTGTTTTAGTGACAAAAATCTTTATTTTTGCATCCCGTTAAGAAATTAGCAAGGAGATTCCTACTTAGCTCAGTTGGTTAGAGCATCTGACTGTTAATCAGAGGGTCGCTGGTTCAAGTCCAGCAGTGGGAGCTAAAAAATTTAAGCCTTGCATTTTTTGCAGGGTTTTTTTGCGTCGTTTCTTTTCAGAAGTCGTTTTTACAACAGCCATTTTTCAAGCTTGATTGTTATATAAAATAATCTGAAACAAAGATGTAAATTTATTATGCTAACCTCCATCTTTTAAAAAGCAATCATTCACAAAGATAATTACAGTCATTTTTATAAAGAGCCTCCTTCCACCAACACTGCATCTGTTGTTATTTCCTGCATAAATGTGCTACCACCCAAACAGGAAAGCATACTTGAAAAAGCAAGCTTACCCAGTTTATAGCCGCTCGTTTCCACGTAAGTTATTTCTGGATAATATAGTTTTGGAAAAAACCCATTGCTGATGCTAACAATTGAGAGGTCAATTGGAATCTTCAATTTTTTTTTCTGAATACATTTCATAACGCCTGTAAGAATTTCATCGCTCATACAAAATACTGCATCCGTTTTTTTACCCAATAATTTACAGGTAATTTTTTCTGCCTCAGCCGAATTTGATACGTGCACAGTAGTTAATTTAATGCCAGTAAGTTTTTCATTACAGGTTTCTTTAAAAGCAGCAAGTCTTTTTTTTGTAATCAATAAATTCTTATTGCCAAATAAAGCAAGAATATTTTTCTTGTTTTTAGCAATAATTGCATTTGCCGCAAGTGTGGCAGCCAAGGTATCTGCTACTGTCACTTTATTAAATTCTCCTTCATCAGGTACTTTATCAAAAAAAATGATAGGTATTTCCTGGTCTTTTAGTTTAATATAGGCATCATAATTTTTTGTATCAGACGAGAGGCACGCAAACAAACCCGAAATTCTGTTTTGGCGGCATAATTTAATGTTTTCAAGCTCTACCTCAGTTTTATCACCAGATTGTAAAATCATAAGGGAAAAATTGTTCTTTCTGCTTTCTTCTTCAACAGCTGATATAAACGAGTCGTAAAAGTAATTTGATATAAAAGGCACAATGAGACCGAAAACATTGGTTTTTTTGCTTCTTAAATGAATGGCATTTACATTAGGTTCATACTCCAGTAAATTAGCAAGCTCAACAATTTTCTGTTTGGTTTTTTCAGATATGTCTGGATGGTTTTTTAATGCTCTCGAAATTGTTGATATGCTCAAGCCTAATATTTCAGCAATTTTTTTTAAGGTAGTGGTAGTCATGTAACTAAAGGTTGGTTTTATAAAAAATCTTTCAACAACAAAGCTTTGCGGAAATGTTTGCTAAAAATTTTTTTTAAATATTTTTATTTTATTGCAAAAGTTAAAGCTATTGTAAATAACTTTATGGTAACAATAATTTAATATTTGTATAATGGGTTTAATATGAATCGTTTTTGCATTACCTCATTCTTAGATATTTATTATTGAATAACTCTAACCTGATTTCGAAATAAACTAAAACCAAACGATTATGCTTCTTACTCGATTAAGAAAAACAGTACTGCTTGTACTGGTTGTTCTTGGGTGTTCAAGCCTAGGCTTCGCTCAAACTACCGTAACAGGTACCGTCACAGATAAAAAAGGAGAGCCTCAGTCAGGTGTTTCAGTATCTGTACGAGGCACCAAGAACGCCACAGCCACTAATTCAAAAGGAAATTATACTTTAAATAATGTAGCTGCAGATGCAGTCCTTATTTTTAGTGGTGCTGGTATTACTGCAAAGCAAGAAGGTGTACGAGGAAAATCTGCTGTAGATGTAGAAATAGAAACAACAGCAAGCAATCTTGGTGAAGTCGTTGTAATAGGCTATGGTACTGTAAAGAAAAAAGACCTTACTGGTGCGGTAACATCTGTTCAAGCAAAAGATTTTAATAAAGGAACTTATACCTCAGCTGACCAGTTAATACAAGGTAAAGTTGCCGGTGTACAAATGTTAAACAATAGTGGTCAACCAGGTGGTGCAGCAACAGTAAAAATTAGAGGAAGTTCTTCTATTTCTGGAGCGGGACAACCTCTATATGTAATTGATGGGGTTCAGCTAGATAACCGTTCCGCTAGACCAGGTATTGGCGATTTGGGCTTGGGTGGCGGAAACCCAGGTAGTAATCCTTTAAACTTTATTAATCCAACTGATATTGCGTCGATTGATGTATTAAAAGATGCTTCTGCTACTGCAATTTACGGTTCCCGTGCTGCTTACGGTGTTGTTTTAATCACAACAAAAAAGGGTAAATCAGGTCAAACTAAAATTGACTTCAGTGCGTCTACGGGCGCAGCTAAAATTGCCAAGAGAATAAGAGTTTTAACCGGACCGGAATATGTGCAGGCTTTGCAATATTACGGTCTTCCAAATACAGTTTCTACAACTTCAACACCAACAAATAACAAAGGGGATAATGTAAATGCTTTAGATGCAATACTAAGAACAGCTCAAGTGCAAAACTATACTGTTGGTATAAGTGGTGGTGGAGAAAACGGAAGATTCCGTTTGTCTTTGGGTTCTTTGAAGCAGGATGGTAT
>JBBRPX010000025.1:0-23896 GCA_038227505.1 Chitinophagales bacterium | reverse complement strand
CAGCTTTTCATTTTTTTCAACCAATTATCATTTACATACTTTTCCGCATGGCACTGTTCTTGTAACTTATTTACCGTCTAAACATTAAAATATAAAAAACGATGGCATATAAAACAGTAAATCCTTTTACAGAAGAAACAGTAAAATCTTTTGATGAAATAAGTAGAGAAGCTTTAAATGAAAAGTTACAAAAAGCCTCAGTTTGTTTTGAAACATGGCGCAACAGCAGCTTTGCGGACAGAAAAAAAGTAATACAAAAAGTAGCAGATTTAATGCGGGAAAGAGCTGATGCGTTAGCAACACTCATTACTTTAGAAATGGGTAAACGCATAAAAGAAAGCAAAGGCGAAGTAGAATTGAGTGCATCTATTTATGAATATTATGCTACCAATGGAGAAGAGTTTTTGGCAGATACACCACTGTCGCCAGAGAAAGGTTCAGCATATATTAGAAAAGAACCCATCGGTGTTTTGCTGGGCATTGAACCATGGAATTACCCTTATTATCAGGTAGCAAGGGTTGCAGCACCAAATATTATGGCGGGCAATTGTTTAATGCTAAAACATGCCTCCAACGTACCACAATGTGCGTTGGCAATTGAACAATTGTTTGTAGATGCCGGTGCACCTGCAGGTTTGTATACGAACTTATTTATTGGGTCAGATAAAATTGAAAGCCTTCTTGCCAACCCAATCATTAAAGCAGTTTCTCTTACAGGCAGCGAAGGTGCAGGCGCAAGTGTAGCAGCAATAGCCGGAAAAAATTTAAAAAAATCAGTATTGGAATTAGGCGGTAGCGATCCTTTTATAGTACTGGAAGATGCTGAGTTGGATAAGACCGTTAAATGGGCTGTTATGGGCAGAATGCAAAATTGTGGACAGGCCTGTACTGCAGCAAAGAGATTTATTGTAATGGATAAAGTATACGACGAATTTTTACAAAAATTTAAAGCAGCAGTTGAAAGTATGGAGCCGGGTGACCCAATGTTGGAAGCAACAAAATTGGGACCGCTTAGCAGTAAAACGGCATTAGAAGATTTACTTGAACAGGTAGATAAATCTATAAAAGCTGGCGCAACATTAATAACAGGTGGTAAACGAATTGATATGAAAGGCTTTTTTATGCAGCCAACAATATTGACCGATATACCAAAAGATGCAGTGGCTTATAGTGAGGAATTGTTTGGTCCTGTAGCATCTATTTATAAGGTTAGCTCAGAAGATGAAGCTGCGGCTTTAGCAAACGCAACTCGTTTTGGCTTAGGCGGGGCAATTTTTACAGCAGATGAAAAGCGTGGACAAAAATTGGCGGAAAGAATTCATACCGGTATGGTATTTATAAACCATCCTACAGGATCACAACCCGATCTTCCTTTTGGTGGCACAAACCAAAGCGGTTATGGTAGAGAACTTTCTTCGCTTCGTATAGATGAATTTCTAAATAAAAAACTGGTGCGCACAAGCGATATCAATGACAAATAATATTATGACATTTAGAAAAAGGGGAAGTAATTTTCCCCTTTTGTTTTAGTATATACTCCAACAAAAGTCAACATTTAATTTTTTTAAATTTACCCCAACAGCATTAGATAATATTAAAAATTGAAAGAAATGAAAACAGAACAAATTGTATTAGCATCAAGACCAAAGGGTTTACCTGTTAGCAATAATTTTAGAATGGAAGAAGCGGAGCTGGCCGAAATAAAAACCGGCGAAATATTATTAAAGGGAATGTTTTATTCTGTAGACCCATACATGAGAGGGAGAATGAATGATGCTAAATCGTACGCTCCTCCTTTTGAAATTGATAAACCAATTGCTGGTGGCGTGGTTGCAAAAGTAGTAGAAAGTAAATCAGACAAATACAAAACCGGCGATGTTATAGTGGGAAATCTCCCTTGGCAAAAAGACATTATTGCAAATGAAAAAGATATTAGAAGCGTGGATACCAATGCAGCGCCTGCAACTTATTACCTGAGTATATTGGGTATGACGGGGTTAACAGCTTACTTTGGATTGATGCACATTGGCAAACCAAAAGCAGGCGAAACGGTAGTAGTGTCAGGCGCTGCCGGAGCAGTTGGTATTGTGGTGGGGCAAATTGCTAAAATACAGGGCTGCCGTGTGATTGGGATAGCAGGCTCTGATGATAAAATAAAAATGCTGAAAGATGAATTTGGTTTTGATGAAGCTATTAATTACAAAACGGTACCTGACATGAACAAGGCAATTGCAGTGGCTTGCCCAAAAGGAGTGGATGTTTATTTTGATAATGTAGGTGGGGAGATATCGGATGCAGTAATAAAAAATATAAATTTCCATGCAAGGATACCCTTGTGCGGACAAATAGCTTTGTACAACAGTACAGAAATACCTACGGGACCAAGGTTACAGCCAATGTTGCTAACAAGAAGTGTTTTAATGCAGGGTTTTATTGTGATCAATTTTGAGGCGCAATTTGGCGAAGGAATTAAAATGCTGGCTCAATGGGTAAAAGATGGCAAACTAAAATTTACTGAAACTATTGAACATGGTTTTGAAAATTTACCAACTGCATTACTCGGTTTATTTAGCGGAGAAAATACCGGTAAAATGATTGTAGAAGTCTAATAGAATGAACTAAATTTTGATAAATATTAATCAGACAAAAAACGTAGACAATAAATGAAATTATTTATTAAAAATATGGTTTGCAGTCGTTGCAAAATGGTAGTGAAATCCGAATTAGAAAACTTTGGACTTCACCTTATTACCATACAATTAGGCGAAGTAGAAATTGCAGAGACCTTGGATAAGAATAAAAAAGGACAGCTAAATAAATTACTAAAATCATTTGGCTTTGAATTGATGGATGATAAAAAAAGCAGAACAATTGAAAAGATTAAAAATCTAATAATAAAATTAGTTCAGGAGCAAAACAATGAACTTGATATTAATCTTTCAACCTATTTAAGCAACAGCATTCACCAGGATTATAGCCAGCTATCACACCTCTTTACACAGGTGGAAGGCACTACAATTGAACAGTATTTTATTCTTCAAAAAATAGAAAAAGTAAAAGAGCTTTTAGTCTACGATGAACTAACACTTACCCAAATTGCAGACAAATTACATTACAGCAACGTAGCATATCTAAGCAATCAATTTAAAAAAACTACAGGGCTCACACCGTCACATTTTAAGTTACTAAAGGTTAAAAAAAGAACCCCGATAGAAGAGATCTAAATGTTATAACATTTTATATAAATACTGTAACAGTTTAAGTAACTGTTTGCTGGAACTTTGTAACATTAATTATTTTATTATGACACATACTTATCAAATAACAGGAATGACCTGCAATGCTTGTCGCAGCCACGTTGAAAAAACGTTGAGCGAAGTACCAGGAGTTACCAAAGCAGAAGTGAATCTGGAAGAAAAGAAAGCAAGTATAAAGATGGAGAAACACATTCCTTTAGAAACATTTAAAACTGCACTTGAAAAAGATGGTGGAAAATATGGTATAGGAATGTTGAACGATAAAATGGAAGAGAAACCTTTGGCGGCGCACGTTGCAAAGCCTAAAGATGATGGCAAGTACTATTGCCCCATGCACTGCGAAGGCGATAAAATGTACGACAAAGCAGGCGATTGCCCGGTTTGCGGAATGGATTTAATCAAGCAGGCAAGTGTGGCTAAGAGCACTCAATACACTTGCCCTATGCATCCTGAAATAGTAACAGACGAGCCAGGCAGCTGCCCCATTTGCGGAATGGATCTGGTGCCGTTGGTTCCGGTTGATAATGAAAACAAAACTTATCAAACACTATTATTAAAATTTAAAATTGCGGTGGCTTGTGCCGTACCCCTTTTAATTTTAGTAATGGGCGAAATGATACCCAACAACCCCATAAACAATTTACTGAATGTAAATTTTAAAAACTGGTTGCAGTTTGCATTGTCACTTCCTGTGGTGTTTTATGCTTGTTGGATGTTTTTTGTAAGAGCCTGGGTTTCTTTTAAAACATGGAACCTAAACATGTTTAGCTTAATAGGTGTAGGAGCTGGTGCAGCATTTATTTTTAGCATTGTCGCATTGCTTTTCCCATCCGTTTTTCCTGACCAGTTTAAAAATCATGATGGAAGTGTGTACTTATATTTTGAAGCAGTAACTGTTATTTTAACCTTGGTTTTGTTAGGGCAATTGTTAGAGGCAAGAGCACACAGCCAAACCAGTGGCGCCATTAAAGAACTTTTAAAATTAGCACCTACACAAGCTGTTTTGGTGGAGAATGGTGTAGAAAAAACAATTTCTATTCACGATATTAAAGTAGGCGATTTACTGCGTGTAAAGCCGGGCGATAAAATTCCTGTTGATGGCAGCATTACAGAAGGCGGTAGTAATATTGATGAAAGTATGATATCAGGCGAGCCAATTCCTGTAGAAAAAAATGTAGACGATAAAGTAAGTTCGGGCACCATCAACGGCAACAAATCTTTTGTAATGAAAGCCGAAAAAGTTGGTAACGAAACCTTGCTTGCACAAATTATAAAAATGGTAAACGATGCAAGCCGAAGCAAAGCACCTATTCAAAAATTAGCAGATAAAATATCCCGATACTTTGTGCCAACAGTTATTATAGTGGCTATCATTACATTTTTTATCTGGAAATTTTTTGGACCCGAGCCTTCCTATGTATATGCATTTGTAAATGCTTTAGCAGTATTGATTATTGCCTGCCCATGCGCATTAGGCCTGGCAACGCCTATGAGCGTAATGGTGGGTGTTGGTAAAGGTGCAAAAAGTGGTGTGCTGATTAAAAATGCAGAGGCATTAGAAAAAATGGACAAGGTAGATGTACTCATTACAGATAAAACAGGAACAATTACGGAAGGAAAACCATCATTGGAGAAAATTCATTCTTTCAATAATTATACTGAAAACGAATTGTTGCTGTTGGCAGCTTCTATAAATGCGCAGAGCGAACATCCACTGGCGGAAGCAATTGTAAACAAAGCGAAAAAAGAAAACCTCACCCTAAAACCTGTATCAAAATTTGAGGCAGTTTCCGGCAAAGGTGTGGAAGGAATTGTAGATAATAAGAGCCTCATTATTAGTAACGATAAATTGTTGCAGGATAAAAATGTAAGCGTGGCAGAAAATCAAAAAGAGCAAATAATTGCAGAACAAAAGAAAGGTAAAACCGTTTCTTATTTTGCTGTTGATGGTAAGTTGGAAGGATATCTTGTAATTGCTGATGCTATAAAAGAAAGCAGCAAAGCCGCCATTCAACAATTGATAAAAGAGGGTGTGGAAGTGATAATGCTAACCGGTGATAACCACAATACTGCAGCAGCAGTAGCAGCCGAATTAAACCTTACCAATTTTAAAGCGGAATGTTTGCCTCAGGATAAACTGGCGGAAATAAAAAAATTACAGGCAGCCGGTAAAGTAGTTGCCATGGCGGGCGATGGCATAAACGATGCACCCGCACTTGCACAGGCTGATATTGGTATAGCTATGGGTACAGGCACGGATGTAGCTATTGAAAGTGCAAAAATTACTTTGCTAAAAGGAGATTTACAGGGCATTATAAAAGCAAAAGTACTCAGCCATAAAGTGATGCAAAACATAAAGCAAAATTTGCTTTTTGCTTTTGGTTATAATGCATTGGGCATACCGGTTGCGGCAGGTATTTTGTATCCATTTTTTGGTATATTACTCTCACCAATGATAGCAGCGGCAGCAATGAGTTTTAGTTCAGTATCTGTCATTACAAACTCATTAAGATTAAGAAACATAAAATTGTAATTAAAAAAATTTTAAAAAGTGTTTTTAGTAACGCTTTATTTATTCATTAAAAATTATAAAAATGGAAAAAGAAATGCAAATGAAAAGTGGAAATAATTATCCTAAATTCTTCCTTATGTTAGGGTTGTCATTCGTAGCAATGTATGTTACCATGTACCTAAATACTTATCAAATTGATCATGTTTATTTTAGCATGACGAGGTTTTACATGGTTTCCCTTGGCATATCTGCCATGGGAGTAATTATGCTGCTAATGATGAAGGCAATGTATACCAATAAGAAAAAAAATACGGGAATACTAATTGGTTGTGTGCTGCTTTTTTCAGTTGCCTTAACCCTTGTTAGAGTACAGGCGCCGGTTGTGGGCGATGTGCTTTATATGAAGGGTATGATACCGCATCATTCCATTGCAATACTAACCAGTGAGCGTGCAGATTTAAAAGACCCTGAAGTAAGGAAGTTAGCCGACGGAATAATTACCGCACAAAAGAAAGAAATAGAACAGATGAAAAATATGATAAACCGTTTACAGAATAATAAATAGCCTAATAAACAATTTATAATGTAAAGAATACTTTAGGTTAGCATTCTATTTCGCAGCTAAGCAGCATTTTTTAGCAACCTTAGCTGCGATTTTTTATACGCTCCAAACTTTAAAAATAATAAAGGGGCTACATGAATATAATACCTAAAAAATAAGTTTATTGCACACTTATATTATCAATAATAAGTTTAAAATCCTCTGCCTTTTTATTCCCTACCAAAAATCCAATCTCTTCAAGATAAATACCAGGGAAGTTTGCCATATCAAGGACTTGGCCTCTAAAAGAAGGACTCAGATTGCTGAATGGAATATCAATGGTTTGCCGGCTACCGGTGGTTTCAAAGTTTAACACATAAGAATAATAATCATTGCTTTTTGTTTTTACCCTAAACTGAAAAGTCTTTCCATCTCCCTTCAATACTATTAAAAACTTACTGTAGCCTTCCAGTTTAGTTTTGCCTGCATCATACCTAATTGATGAAAAGCCTCCGTTATTATCCAGCGAAACATGTCCTTGGAACAAGCCATGGCCATCAGCATCCACAGCCATTTTTGCACCTGATTTTCCTCCCATTACAGTGTCGTTAACTACGTACCATTTTTGTAGGTCTGCATCTTTTGTAAATTCAAATATCATAAGGGTGTTCATCATTAAAAAGCATGTAATTGAAAAAATTATTCTCATTATTAAGTGGTCTGTAAATATAAATTTACAAAATCATTTCTTTAAAACATGTATCATCTTTTACATTACTAGCTACGGCAATAACAAAATCATCTTTAATTATTTTTACAACAAAATAAAAGTTCTTTTCACCATACAAAATTTCATCTTCTAACAATTCAATTTCTTCAAAAGCTAATTCCATTCCAATACCCAAAGCTTTTGCCAATGCTTCTTTTTTTGTCCATAAAGTATAAAACTTAATCAATTCGTTGTTTATCCATGTCCATTCTTTCTTGGTAAAATAAAATTGATAAGGATCCAAATTAATTGGCAGAATCTTTTCTGTATCTATCCCAACAAACGCATTAGTTGATAAAGCAGTGACATGTATATTATTTGAATATGAATTACTAATACTTAAATTCCCACTAAGAAATGGTTTCCCTATTTCATTGTAGTATAAATCAACTAAGTTTATATCCAGATAGTTTGATTTCAATATTTGATTTAACAAATACAACGACTTTCTTTTTTCTAATGCTGTTTTTGGATGATGTATGTTTTCTATTTTTTTCTTTAAATGCAAAGGCAATGAGGCATCAAATTCTGTTGACAGCATAATTGAATCCACATCTTTTAGATAATAAACATGTGTCATAAATTTTAAACCGATTAATCTGTAATAAAAGTATTTTATATTGTTTCAACTTCGGAAAGTTTTATTGCAAATAACAAAAATTTTATGCATCAACTGAGTATTGTGAATGGGGATTATAAACCCGAATTTTTGTTGCAAGAAACCCTGATCGATATTTTTAAAAATACAGTCAATCGACATCATTATAAGATAGCCCTCATTTTTAACGAAACTTCCATCACTTACCGGCATTTAGATTTATTTTCTGATTCAGTTGCTTATAAGCTACAGTCTGCAGGTGTAGGCCATGGAGACGTATGCCTTATTTGGTGGCCAAGGAGTATCGAATTGCATGTGGCTATTTTAGCCATTTTAAAATGTGGCGCAACTTATGTTCCAATAGATTTTGAAATGCCTGAAGATAGAGTTGCGGCTGTAATGGAAGATATTCATCCAAAAATGCTTATCACGCCCAATAATTTTTCAAAACCATGCACATTTGTAAACGAAATAATATTTAACGATGTAGAAGCATCGTTTTACAAACCTGTTCAATTGCAACCAGAAGATGATGCTTACATATTGTTTACGAGTGGAAGCACAGGAAAGCCAAAAGGTATACCTATTACTCAAAAAAATATTTGCAGTTTTGTAAGAAGTGAAAATGATTTGCTTCGTATAAAAAATACAGATAAAGTTTACCAGGGTATTTCTGTTTCGTTCGATATGTGGTGCGAAGAAACATGGATAAGTTATTTAGTGGGAGCAACATTATGGATTGCCGATGTTATAACTTCTAAATCTATAGATGAGTTGAGCAATATTTTAGGCAAAGAAAAAATAACAGTATTGCATACCGTACCAAGTTTACTAGCGGTAATGGAAGTTGCAGATTTACCTTTACTGAGGCTCATAAACGCCGGCGGCGAAGCTTGCACCACGCAGGTTTTAAATAAATGGGGTGTTAGCGATAGACTATTTTTTAACACGTACGGTCCAACAGAAACTACCGTAAGTGCGTCTGCAGCACTTCTAAAAAAAGGAGACAAAATTACCATTGGCAAACCATTACCCAACTATGCTTTGGCTGTTGTAAATGAAACCATGCAACCATTGCCTGTTGGCGAGCAGGGAGAACTGGTAATCTCCGGTTCGGGTGTTGGGCGTGGTTATATCAATTTAGATAAACTAACACACGAAAAATTTGTTACAAAAAATATACTGTTAGCAGAAATGCCTGGTGAAATAATTTACCGAACCGGTGATGCAGTTTATATGGATGAAAATATGGACGTTCATTTTATTGGACGTATAGACGATCAAATAAAACTGCGGGGATACAGAATAGAGCTGGGCGAAATAGAAACTTTATTGAACGATTTTGAAGGAGTGCAACAGGCAGCTGTAGCTTTAAAAAAAGACCGCAATAACGAGGATCAATTGACGGGTTTTGTAGTAATGCAAAAAAACCTTACGCTCAATGAACCCGCTGCAAAAGAAAAACTTTCGCAAAAATTGCCTGACTATATGATTCCACTTGCCATTATAGCATTGGATGAATTGCCAAGGCTTTCGAGTGGTAAAATTGACAGAAAAAAATTACCTACACCAGAAAGCTATTTAAAGCAAATACCAACTTTTGAAACAGATATTCATTTTACAGACACAACAGAGCAGAAAGTAATTAAATTATTATCAAATATTTTTGCAAAAGCAAACATCAATATCTCGCAGGATTTTTTTAATGACCTTGGTGGCCATTCCTTACTCGCAGCTTCTTTTGTAAGTAAAATGCGAAAAGAAGGAGGAATAAAAAATGCATCGCTAAAAGATATTTATTTAAACCGACCACTATCAGCATTGATCACAAAATGGGATAACGTTGAATCGGTAGAAAACAAAAAAACAAAAGAACCATTTAAAAAAATTCCCATCCTACGATATTATTTGTGTGGCTTGGCGCAAAGTATTTCTCTGCTATTTATTTATGGGTTGCTCGCCTTACAAATATTTATTCCATACCTGGCATATTATTTCATGCAGTTAGAATACGAGAATCACTTAAAATCTATTCTAATTTCTATCGTTACATTTTGTGTGTTGCCTCCACTGTTTACCGGTTTTGGCATTGCCGCAAAATGGATCATTATTGGTAAATACAAAGAAGGTGAATATCCGCTTTGGGGAACCTATTTTTTTAGATGGTGGTTGGTAAAGTCTATACAAAAACTTGTACCTACCCAATTTTTAAATGGTACTCCGCTGTTTGCAACATACCTAAAATGGATGGGAGCAAAAGTTGCATCAGACGCTCAGCTAAGTGCTTTCACAATTGGCGCAGAAGATTTATTATTTATAGATGAAGATGTCAGCATTAGTTCTTCTGTTGTAATAAACAACGCAGTTGTAGAAAACGGCATGCTTAAAATATCAAAAGTAATAGTGGGCAAACATGCCTACATCGGCACCAGCGCAGTTGTTAGTGGCAATACTGAAATAAAAGACTGGGGCGAACTGCAAGATCTAAGTTTCCTGCAAGCGGGTAAAACAATTAATTATGCAGAAGTTTTTGCAGGAAGTCCGGCAAAACTTTCTTTTACCCGCACAGAAAACGAGTTTACACAGCCGCTTCCAATTTCTGCAAAGAGAAGAAGACAGTTTTCCACCGTATTTTCTTTAATGCTGGTTTTATTTCCATTTTTTATTTTGCTGCCACTTATACCAACGATAATTACTCTTGCAGAATTAGATAACAACGCATCCTCCTACAATTTTAATTATATAGTTTATACTCCTTTATTATCCATCGTTTATATTTTACTATTTATATTGGAGAGCATTTTTATTTCCCGAATTTTACAGAAAGATTTAAAAGCCGGTTCGTATCCTATTTACAGTAAATTTTATATCCGCAAATGGTTAGTGGATCAGATGAATTCACTTTCCTTAATTGTATTGCATCCCATCTTCGCAACAGTTTATATAAGTGCTTATTTTAGAGCATTGGGTGCTAAAATAGGAAAGAATACAGAAATTTCTACTGCAAGTAGTGTAACACATGGATTGTTGAACATTGGTAACGGTTCTTTTATTGCAGATGCAGTAACCCTTGGCGAAGCCGATGTACGTGGACAAAAACTTATACTTGATAATACGAAAATCGGTGACAATAGTTTTGTAGGCAACAGTGCATTAATTCCTCAGGGATACTCACTTGGTAGCAATATGCTTATTGGTGTATTGAGTGTGCCACCCAATGATGAGCAAATAAAAAATGTGGAGAGCCTAGATTGGTTTGGTTCGCCAGCCATTGCATTACCCAAAAGGCAAGCATCGGATTTTGATGCTACACTTACTTTAAATCCTTCCAAAAAATTATTGATTGCCAGGTATTTCGTAGAATTTATTCGCATCGTTCTTCCGCAAACAATTATTTTAATAAGCAGTATATTTTTTATTGCTTACACAAGTGATTTACTCAGCAACGAATCTTTGTTTAGCATTACAATTAAAACACCCTTCTATTATCTGGCATTTATGGGCTTGCCTTTGTTTTTAATAACAGTAATATTAAAATGGATAATGGTAGGTAAATACAAAGCCGCAAAATACCCCATGTGGAATTACAAGGTTTGGTTTAGTGAATTTATAACTTCTACATACGAAGCACTTGTTGTTCCTTTCTTTTTTGAATATTTAATTGGAACACCTTGGCTACCTTTTTTCTTACAATTTTTTGGTGTAAAAACTGGGAAGAGGATATTTTTAAGAACAACCGACATTACGGAATTTGATATGGTAACTATTGGCAACGATGTAGCCATGAATGCAGAATGTGGACCACAAACCCATTTGTTTGAAGACAGGGTTATGAAAATTGGTGCAATAAAATTTGGCGATAGAGTTACCTTAGGAAGCAGGGCAATTGTGTTATACGATTCCGAAATTGGAGATGATGTAACCATAGACCCGTTGTCTTTAATTATGAAAGGCGAAACGATTCCAGCAAATACGCAATGGGGCGGCAGCCCTGTTTCGGAAGTATAAATAATTTTAAATTCAGCCATAAAATGATTGCAATAAAGTCCCTTGTAATAAAAGACAATTATAGTTTAATAGAAGCTATGATGCAGGAGTTGCAAAAATCTGAACTGGAAATGAATTCAAAATCTGCAGAATGGAAAGACATAAAAGCAAATTACATGAGCCACCTCATTACTTGCCAGGAAGAAAATAACGGAACATGTTTGGTGGCGTATAAAAACGATGAACCGGTCGGTTTTTTATTTGCTTACACAGAAGTGCAGGATGAAAGCAGGATAGAAAAATATGAAGGAACAGAATTGTATGTATCTGATGGATTTATTTATCCGCCATTTAGAAGATTAGGCATTTATCAACAATTGAACAATACAATTGAATCATATTACATGTCAAAAGGAATAAGACGCTTTACCCGTTTCACATTATTCTCTAACATTCGTATGCAGAAATTTTTAGCAAAGAATGACTATCAGCCAACAAGAATATTGTACGAAAAGTGGCTTAACAAAGCCGGCGAAAACACATTAGGCATTAATTTAAAAGAGATATAAAAATGGCCATGCGTTCTGCATGACCATCCTTTAAAATTTGTTTACCTAATTACATTGTTGAACCAAACTTCTCTCTCACAACCTTTGCATCTTCTTTAGCTTCAGCAATGGACATTACTTTTAACCTTGGCCTTGCACCCAATAAACCTAACATAGTGCGGTATTTTACAGCATAATTTTTACCGGCCTCTGTTGTAAAAGTGATAGCTCTTTTACCCTGCTTTGGCGAGATGGTATGAGAGCCTGGTGCAAGGTTAAATTCATAGGCAGTATTACCTTTTAATGGCTCCATTTCTTTGCCATCTACAATTACTTTGTATTTTGCAAAGCCTCCATAAATAGAGCCTTTACGATATACAATTACTTTAGAATTTGATTGAGCAAAGCTTATAAAAGACGCTAATACAAAAATCAATGATAATACAATGTTTACTTTTTTCATCTTTACAGTGTTACGGTTTTTAAAACAACACTTACGAGCTTGTAAGCAACAAAGATTTAAAATAAATAAAAAATTAAGTAGCAGTTTACCTTCCTAGCTGCACAACATATATTCCTAGTGTTTACTTGCAAAATATACTTTAACAAAGAAGTCTTGCTCAACGAGTGTCTCATCCAGCAGAATAAAAAAGCAGATTATTTGTATATAACTCAAATAAAGAAACAGCACTTTTTGCTTTTATACAAGCACGTATTGGGTTATACCCCTGTTAATAAATTTGTGTAGATAATTGTTGCCTTTTGGTGTTCTTTTATATCTCGTACAAGCCTACCATGATTAATACGAGCAGCCACTACCCCATAAAACTTTCAAACACATCGCCAATTACCACTTGCTTAATTAACCTTTCGGCATAAACAAAGTAAACGTAGCACCTACATTTGGTTTTCCATCTGCTATAATAAAACCATTGTGATTAGTAACAATCTTTTTCACAATGGACAAACCAATACCTGTTCCTGAAAATTCATTCTTACCATGAAGCCGCTGGAAAAGTTCAAAAATTTTGGAAGAATACTCATTTTCAAAACCAATTCCATTATCAGCAATTTTTATGGCATGGTAGGCTAATAGTTTATTTGCTGAGGGATGCGCTATTTCATTTCCATTAACTTGCTCCACAGTAATTTTTACATGAGGCGTAATGTCCGTTGGCGTGTATTTAATAGCATTGTCAATGAGGTTTGTAAAGAGCTGTAAAAGCTGAATACGCAGTCCGCTGATTGTTGGGAGTTCTTCGCAATCAAAGATGGCTCGTTTTTCAAGAATATTTATATTGAGATCATTTTTTGATTCTTCAAAAATCAAATTCAAATCGCAAGGTTCCCATTTCAATTCAGTTGTATCGGTACGTGAAAACTGAAGCAGCGAAACAATAAGGTTCTGCATGCGTTCACTTGCGGCTATAATGCGGTCGAAATAACGCTGTGTTTCATGTGAAAAATTTTCTGCATCTTTTATCATCTTGCTAAAAATCTGTATCTTTCTCAAAGGCTCCTGCAGATCGTGGCTGGCAATGTAAGTAAACGATTTTAGTTCTGCATTTGTATGTTCAAGTTCCACATTTTTTTCTGCAAGCGTTTCATTCACTTCTTCCAATTGAGTTGATTTAAAACCTAATTCTGCAGTACGCTCTTTTACTTTCTTTTCTAACTCTTCTGAAAACATTTTTTGCTGAGTAATATCAATGCTGATACCGGTGAGCGTATGCGCCACGCCAAATTCATCGTATTGATACTGCCCTGTTGATTTAATCCAAACAAGAGCCCCATCATTGGCACGGGCAATGCGGTAATCCACATCATAAATACTTTTATTAACCTTCGATTCTTCAATTTTTTGGAAAGTGAATGCTATATCTTCAGGCACAATAGCTTGATACCAATCTTCATAAGTTAAATCTTCATAATGGTCTTTATAACCCCACATTGCTTTGTGCGTTTCAGACCATGCTAGTTTTGATGAAGCAACATCTAAAGACCAAACGCCAATTTTGGCAGAATCGGTGGCCAATTTAAAATAGCTTGCTAATTTTTTTTGCTCCGCTTCGTTTTCCTCAATCTGTTTTTTTGCCTGCACATAATCAGTTACCTCATTACCAATAACCGTTACGCCCGAAATCGTATTATCTACTTCGGTATATGGCTGAATAACTACACTAAAAAAACGCTCTTCCGGTATTCCGTTGGTAAACAAAACCATTCTGTTTTCGTTTAATGTGTATGGTTTCCCGGTTGTAAACACGTCATTCAATTGTTTTGGAAAAACCTGGCTCGCCAACTCTGGCATCACCTCAAACAAGGGCTTACCAACTATTTCAGGTCCCTTTCCCCAAATTTTTAGGAGCGGCTCGTTTACCAAAGTAACCACCATATCAGCTCCTTTTAAAATACCTATTGACATGATGGACTGAGAAAGAATATTAGTAATACGCTTTTCGCTTTCTTCAATTTGTTTGCGAACATTTACAGATTCTGTAACTTCTGTACCTATTAATATTATGCCGTAAATATTGTTATTCAAATCACGCAGTGGCTGATAAACCGAATTGAAATAAGCAGTTTCCGATTTTCCTTGTCGTGTTACGTTAATAGGTATTTCGTTGGCAATAAAAGGTTCACCACTAGTATAAACTTCGTCGAATATTGCTTTTAGTTCATTCTCCGATTGAGGTAACACTTCAAACAGCGGTTTGTTTATTACTTCACCGTGGGTTTTTTCCCACATTTCCAGTGCCTTTTTATTTATTGTTGCTACTTTATAAGAGTCTCCTTCAAAAGTTGTAATAAGCACAGGTGCCTCTAAAATCAGCGTACTGAAACGCTGTTCGCTCTCTTCAATTTTTTTAATGGAAATCGCCTGTCTTGTAATATCCTGAAGAGTACCGTTAAAACGGTAAGCCGAATTATCATCGCCAAACCATGCCCTACCTTTGGCCCTAACAATACGCTCCTGTTTTGTTTTAAGATTTTTAATACTGTATTCAATGTCGTACATCCCACCTGAGTCGAATTGAAGCGCTTTTTTTATAGCATTTGCAACACGCTCCCTATCTTTTTCTGCAATCACATTCAATGCCAGTGCAAGGTCAACCTCCATTTCATGCGGCAGCCCAAACCAATCTTTCAAACGGTTGTTACCAACAAATTTATTTGTGAGCGGATTAAGATCGAACGTGCCTAATTCTGTTGCTTCAATTGCAAAACTCAGCTGGTCATTGCTTTCCTCTAATTTTTTAAGATTGTTTACTTTCTCTGTAGTTTCAATGAGCGTTAAAAATACGCCAGCAGTCTGGTTGCTTTCGTTTTTAATCGGGCTAAAGCTGAAAGTCCAATAGGCATCTTTCAAAGCTCCTTCACGATATATTGGAACAAACTGATCTTCACTCCAGGTGGCTTCACCCTCCTTTAGGACCTGGTCAATTGGAGGTTTTACAAGATACCATGTTTCAGGCCATGCATCTTCGCCTTTCATCCCCAATAGCAAAGGGTGCTTTCCATCATTGCCCAAACTAAAACGGTAGGCATCATTGTAAAAACAAATCAGGTTTGGACCCCAGTATAAGAACATAGGAAATTTTGAATTCAGCAAAATGCCAAGGGTGGTACGAAGGCTTTGTGGCCATTTATTTGCCGCACCAATGGAAGAAGATCCCCAGTCGTATGCCCTCATTAAAGCACCCATTTCACCGCGGCCTGAAAGAAATTGCAAAGATGTAGTCATTAAATTTTGTTTGACAGAACCGCAAAAAACTGTTATTTATTGCTCTAAAATAATTTCTATCTTTTAAGTGCAATTTCATCAACTGTTTCTATATTAAAAAATGGATCTAGAAATTTTTCAGCAAGCCATTGTAACTTAAATGTTACTTCAATGAAGCTAATTTTTCTGAGGGTCTGTTTGTTGTTGTGGGCTGTAGTCATATTTTATCTGCTTGCGTTATAAAGATATACTTAATTTGTTTTTCGAAGCAGTTAGCAAGCTTTCAATATAATAAAAACCGGTAGCAGCTCCATAATTTTTTACATAATCCCAATACCAATTATCTTTTGCTGAGCCAATTCATTTTACTACTTTTAATAAGCACCGTACTTGCTGCTGTTCCTTCAAATTGCCCAATGCGTAAAAGTTGGGTCCAAGCACAAGGTTACCGGTCACAGTTTAAAAGAATTTTTCAGTATAATAAAGCTCAAAAAATGTGGTGGCAGTATGTATTAGTTTTTGTTGGTGCTTTATTATTTGATATTGTACCTTTTCCTTTTCTTCCGGCGTTTACGATTATGTTATTCTTACAGATAATTTTTCATCTCAATATTTGGATCGTAATAGTAATAGGCGTGATAGGCTCGGTTTTAGGCAGGTATATACTTATTTTATACGCCCCTTTAATAGGAGAAAAGTATTTAAAAGTATCAAAGAATGAAGACATCAAATTCCTTGGTGAAAAAATGAAAGAGAATAAATGGAAAGGGCAAATGGTTATACTGGCTTATTCGTTGTTACCACTCCCAACTACACCGCTTTTTTTAGGGGCAGGCATTTCAAAATTAAAAGCCAAATACATTATCCCGGCGTTTCTTATTGGCAAATTTACAAGTGATACACTCGCACTTCAGGCAGGTAAATATGCCTCAGAAAATACCCAGAAATTAATCGACGAAGCATTGTCTTGGAAGTCAATCGCAAGCTTTGCCTTGGCTTTATTCCTTTTGTCTTGTTTGCTGTTTATAGACTGGCGCATTTTAATTCAAAAAAAGAAATTTGTACTGAATTTTAAAATATGGAAATAGTTATGATTTCCCCTTAGTTATCATTCCTGTTATTTAATCAACACGAACAAAATATCTATAGCCATTAATGGCGCTCAAAAGTGTGGTTCTAATTACAAACTAAAGACGCCTATAGTAAAACCTAACAGTATTTAGATTAGCATCGAATCATTCAAAATGTGTTCATGGCTATCTCAGCATTTTCGTACCTTAATGCCTGAATTATAATTTTTTTAAAATATTTCTTAGTGGTTTACTGTTTAAGATATGTAGGTAACGGCTAAGAATTTTCAGATTCAATAAATCATCAAAATAAGTGCTGCCATGAAACTCTTGTTTTCAAATATTTTACTTCTCACTATTTTATTTTTTAACACATCTTGTCATAGGGAATTTAGTTTTGAAAAGACTATCGCAAAAGGCTATTTACAAAAAACTCCCATGGGAGATTGTTCACCTGTTTCAGTAACCGGCACTTATCAAACCGATAGCTTACTTAAGGGTGCAACAAACTATGTAGAGGTCCTGGTAAATATTTCTGAAACCGGTAGTTATTTTATTACAACAGATACTTTAAATAGCTACTATTTTAGTGCGGCTGGTTCTTTTGCTGTAAAAGGTTTGAATACAGTTCGACTATTAGCCTCTGGCAGGCCCATGACCGCATCTCTGAATATTTTTACTGTAAAATATGATACGTGTTCATGTCAGTTTAACAATGTTGTTACAGGCATGGGAGGTGGTGCAACTAACGCACCTGCCAATTTTATATTTAATTGTGCTTTAAGTAAAGCAACAGGTTTCTATCTGCAAGGAATGCCAACAACAGCCGCTAATATTATTACCTTGCCCGTTACAGTTACAAATGGTGGCTCCTACAGTATTACAACAACTAATAATGGGGTAATATTTTCTGGCTCGGGTATTTTACCTGCAAGCCCGTCAGCCCAAACTATCACTTTATACGCTACTTTAAATAATGTACCGATTGCATCAGGCCAATTTAGTTATACTTGCATAGGTGGTGGAGGCCCTGCATGTAGTGTAAATATTACATATTCAGCAGCTCCGATGAGCACAACAGATTCAATTGTTGCTACGATCGATAGTGTAGACTTCTCTTTTAAAATAAATGATACAGCAAAATTGGATAATACCTCTATTACAGGATATGCCGGCATACACATAAAAGGCACTAACAATGCTACAGGCAACGAAACTTTTTTAATGAACATTGCCCGTAACGGAACTTCTATTGCAGCGGGCACTTATACCGTAAATAATTTTCCCGCGTCTATTAATTCTACTGTTTATTCAACAGCATCAGCTAACTATTCCAGAACAACAAATCTCACTCCCGGCATGTTACAAAACTTTGGTTTTAATATTATCATTACTGCTGTAACAAGGACAAAAGTAACAGGTACTTTTTCGGGCAGATTGTTAGATAAGGGCATGGGGCCATTATATAAAACAGTTACTAATGGTATTTTTAGTGTAACAATTTATCCTTAATAAAATTTAAAATCGATCTTTCAAAAAAGAATATGCAATAAATAAATAGCTAAAATTAAATATCGCTAAAACGTTTTTTTAAATTACAATAAATCATGGCAAGTGTCAAAGCCTAACAAATGTGAAGGTAATGCGACGAGTGTTTACACAACAATTACTTTCCGAGTTGTGGCGGTCATGCAACTTTAACGAACCATACTTTTTGCTTTACCACTTTTATTTCAAGTGTAATCAATTTTTCCCACTCTTATAAAAAAGGTACATCGTTTGCATGTTTCATTCATTATTTATCTAAACAAATAAAAATAAAAAGTTATTAATGATGCTGATGCTGTCTTTCGCAATGATAGTTGCAAAAGCACAGACGCAAGAAAAAATAAATAACGCTACAACACTGGTTTAAAAAGTTCATAATATGCTCCATCGTCATAAACACCACAGCCGCTATAAAATAAAGCATATGGATTCTGACGGAGACAAAACAAAAACAAGTATAAATAACCGTAAAGCAAAAGTTGAAGTAAAACATAATTTATAAAACCCAATAAAAATTCCGTCTTTCTCAAAGAACAAAACGGGAACTTTACTTTTCATTTAATGCGAAGTTGGCTATTGGCCGGGTACATCATCACCAACCCTATATGTAATTCATTATTTTAATTCAACCCTAGGCAGACTTATGTTATTCGTTAAGCAAAAACGTTGCGTATTCTTGCACAAGGTATGTGTATATCATCACCCCCTGTCTCATCAAACCATTAACCCACTACCATTTGTTTAACTCCCATTTATGAGCCGTTTAACCACCATTTATGTTTTTGTAAAATTTATTTGCAACCCCTCACTCACCCTATCTTTTCCAGTAATAACAATATTTCTATAAATTGATTCTTATCTGCAACGTTTCTAAAATCAAAAGCCCTTAAAAGGTTGCAAGTTATTGCATAAATTTAGAAGACAATTAATTTCCCTTACCATGTTTTTCGCATGCCCCTAACAAAATCCTTTCTTATATTTACGGGTATGATACAACGCATAATATTAGCTTTTACTGCTTTGCTTTTAGCGCACAGCTCAAACGCACAAAATAAAAATATGGCTGCACAGCATTGGGCTGACAGTGTATATAAAAAACTTTCAAAAGATGAACGCATTGCGCAGCTAATGGTAGTGCGGCTTTCCACAATAGACAGTAAAACAAAGACGGTTACTTTTTTTGATGATGATGTAGAGAAACTTATTAAAAAATACAACATCGGTGGCATCTGTGTTTTTCAGGGAAGTCCTGTAAAACAGGCAAATATTATTAACAGGCTGCAGCGTAAAGCCAAAACACCTATACTTATGTGCATCGATGCGGAGTGGGGAGTAGGCATGCGCCTTATTGATAGTGTGTTGCCGCTGCCAAGGCAAATGATGCTCGGTGCCATGAAGGATGAAACCATTGTTTACAGGTATGGCCAGTTGGTTGCCGAGCAATGCAAGCGTATTGGCCTACAGGTAAATTACGCACCCGTTGTTGATATAAACAATAACCCAAACAACCCGGTAATAAACGACCGGAGTTTTGGTGAAGACAAATACAAAGTTGCGGCATTTGGTATTCAGTACATGAAGGGTATGCAGGATGCTGGTGTGATGGCTTGTGCCAAACATTTTCCAGGCCATGGCGATGTTGCCACAGATTCGCATTTTGATTTACCGGTTATAAATAAAACAATGGCGCAATTGGATTCGCTGGAGCTTTATCCTTTTCGAAAAATATTTGAGGCGGGTGTTGGTAGTGTAATGCTGGCCCATTTATACATACCCGCAATTGATACTACAGCTAACCGGGCAACTTCATTGTCACCTCAAAATATAAACGGGCTTTTGCGCACACAGCTAAACTACCAGGGGTTAACATTTACCGATGCGTTGGAAATGCAGGGCGTTAAAAAGTTTTATCCGGATGGAGCAGCAAGTGTTCAATCGCTGATAGCGGGCAACGATATGCTATGCCTGCCCGGCGATGTACCACTTGCTATTAAAAAAACCAAAGATGCAATAAAGAAAAAGCAACTAAGCTGGGCGGATATTGAAATGCATTGCAAAAAAGTTTTGGCTGTAAAATATGCATACGGTCTGCAAAATCTGCAACCTATTAATACAGAAAATTTAACGGCTGATTTAAATGCAGGCATCCCCGCTATGAGAAGATTGGTAGCAGAAAATGCCATAACACTTGTTTCAAAAAAAGAGGAATCTTTTTTCCCGTTGAGAGATACAAAAAAAGGAGCGATAGCTTTTGTAGGCTTTGGCATAACAGCGGAAAACGAATTGGCTAAAAGAATGAAGAACGATTACAATGCAACGGTTTTTTATAGCAGCGACAGCGATCTTTTAAACAAGTTGCAATCGTATAAAAAAATTGTAATTGGCATACACAATGTTGGCAGATATGCAGCAAGCAATTTTGGTTTTACAGAAAAAAATCTGGCGTTATTAAACAGCCTTCAGCAAAAAGAAAACAGCATTTCTTTTTTGTTTGGCAATGCTTATGCTTTAAAAAATATGTGCAGTGTTGCGAATATGGTAGTTTGTTATGAAGACGATGAAATTGTACAGGGTACAACCGCAGACCTTTTGCAAGGGAAACTTTTTTACAAAGGCACATTGCCTGTAACAGTATGCGAAAATTTAAAATATGGTTTTGGTATAGAAACTGCAGCCGCAAAGCCGATGTTTGAAAAACTTGCAGCTGATAAAATAAACCAGGCAGTTCTTTACAAAATAGATTCTGTAGTAACAGACGGTATTGATAAATTAGGTATGCCGGGTTGTGTGGTACTCGCTTTAAAAGACGGTAAAATTGCTTACCAAAAAGCCTTTGGTAATTTCACTTACGAAAAAAAAAAGCCGGTAACCCTGCAAACGGTTTATGACCTTGCATCTGTAACAAAAATAGCTGCTACTACATTAAGCATTATGAAGTTGTACGAAGATGGTAAGCTGGATCTAAAGAAAAAACTAAGTGATTACCTTTTTGAAACCACTGAAACAGATAAAGGGAATCTAGTTATTGAAGATATTTTATTGCACGAAGCTGGTCTTGTGGCATACATTCCTTTTTACAAAGAAACACTCGATGCAACGGGCAAACCTCTGCCAACTATATTTTCACCTACTGCCAATGATTCTTTCAACATTGCAGTAACTGAAAATCTATATATGAAAAATAGTTGGAAGGATACCATTTATAAAAGGATACTTACCAGTCCACTTGGCCCGAGAGGTAAATATATTTACAGCGACAATGATTATATCTTTCTCGGCAAAGTGGTAGAGCAGTTAACTGGTATGCCCATGGATGAATATGTGCTGCAAAATTTTTACGAACCTATGCAACTGCAGAGCACAGGATACCATCCTTTGCTGCGTAACAATCTGGAAGATATTGCACCTACAGAAAATGAAAAGATCTTTAGAACACAACTTATACAAGGTACCGTGCACGACCCTGGTGCAGCAATGATGGGTGGTGTTGCAGGGCATGCAGGTTTGTTTAGCAATGCCTATGACCTGGCTGCCATTATGCAAATGTTGTTGGATGGTGGTATTTTTAAAGGGCACTTGTATTTTAAAAAACAGACCGTTGATTTGTTTACAGCATATCAAAGCAACAACAGCAGGCGAGGGTTTGGTTTTGATAAACCCGAGAAGGACAATGCAACAAGAAAAGAACCTTACCCAAGTGTACAGGCTTCTCCTCTTACTTTCGGTCATACAGGTTTTACAGGCACCTGTGCATGGGCTGACCCTGCCACGGGAATGGTATTCGTTTATTTAAGCAACAGGGTTTATCCAGATGTTAGTAATACCATGCTTAAATTAAATGTGCGTGGCAAAATAATGGATGTGTTGTACGATGCAACAAGAATACCCCTTGTGAATAATTAAGATGTAGGTAAATAGCGCAACAGCGCAAAATAAAAAGATTTATTAATTAAAACTGAACGTGCGTTATGAGGCGAATAGTAAAATCATTACTAAAAATATTACTTGTATTTTTTATTTTGATAAATGTGGTGGTTATTTGCCATGCATATAAATTCACTCATTATTACAATGTAGGAGAGGTAGAAATAAAGCCACAAAAAGATAAAACCAGTTGTGATAAAACAAAAGATTTGTTATTTGGAATTGATGCTGTAAAACAAATAAACCGGGTACCCGATAGCACATTTAAAACCGTTTACCTTACAACAAAAGACAATTTAAAATTGGAAGCTTGGCTAATGCAGGTAACAAATGCAAAAGGTACAGTTGCCATGTTTCATGGGCATGGCAGTAAAAAGTCTGCGATACTTACAGAAGCCTATTCTTTTCAGCAAATGGGCTATAATACGCTCCTGTTGGACTTTAGAGCCCATGGTAACAGCGAAGGCAACACCTGTACTATTGGTTATAATGAAGCTGAAGATGTAAAACTTGCTTACAGTTATTTACAACAGCAAGGCGAAAAAAACATTGTATTGTATGGTATTTCCCTCGGCGCAGCCACCATTACAAAAGCGGTAAATGATTATGGAATTGCACCGCAAAAAATTATACTCGAAATGCCTTTTGGCTCGTTGCCAGCTGCTGTAACAGGCTTGGTAACGATTATGAAGCTGCCAACAGAACCCATATCGACAATGCTTACTTTTTGGGGCGGTGTTGAACATGGTTTTTGGGCATTTAACATAAAGCCTTCTGAATATGTAAAAAAAATAAAGTGCCCGGTATTGCTTCAACATGGCACCAAAGATCCTCGTGTAACTGAAACTGAAACCAAAGACATATTTGATAACATTACTACCACTAAAAAGTGGGTAGAGTATACTGCAAGTGCACACCAATCGCTCTGTACAAATGAGCACAACAAATGGGTAGGGGAGGTATCTGCCTTTTTACAATAATGAATCCAAAAAATATATCTGTAAACGACTACGATTATCTGTTACCCGATGATCGTATTGCTCTGCATCCTTTAACAGAGAGAGATGCATCTAAATTGCTTGTTTATAAAAACGGAGTAATTAAAGAAACACTTTTTTCTGCAATTGATGAGTATTTGCCTGCTAAGAGTCTAATGGTTTTTAACAACAGCAAAGTAATTAATGCACGGCTAATATTTATCAAATCTACCGGTGCTGTAGTAGAAATATTTTGTCTGGAACCCTATGGAGAAATAACAGATTATACCAGCATAATGATGGCCACAAATAAGGTGCAGTGGAAATGCCTTGTAGGCGGGGCAGCTAAATGGAAAGATGAAATACTGCAAAAAGAGATTGAAATAGCCGGCGAAAAAGTAATACTCCATGCGAGGAAAATTGCCAAAATAACCGAAGCTT